>JBEKYH010000568.1:0-2854 GCA_049511115.1 Tepidisphaeraceae bacterium
CTCCCGCGGAGGCGCTGCTGATACCCCTGGCGAAGAAGACCGACGAAAACTACGTCCTCAACAATGTCCGTCTCGGCTCGACCGCCCTGCCCATTTATGACCTGCCGACGGCGGAGTCCGCATTTTTAAGCGCCTCGGAAGTCATGAACAGCTCGGGCACCAACGACACCGGCCGGGCCCTGGGCGCGGCACTCGTCGGCGAAAACCAGAAAATCTGGAAGGGCGAGCCGTTCGAGCGGGCCATGTGCAATTATTACCTGGGGGTCCTGTATTACATCCGCCACGATTACAACAACTCCCGGGCCGCGTTTGAGAATGCCCTCTTCAAGCTGCGCGATTATGGCGACCCCGATCATCCCGACCAGTACACCGATTATGAAAGCGATTTCACCCTCGGCTATCTGATGCTGGGCAAATGCTACCAGCACCTCAATCGGCCGGATTTGGCGCAGAACATGTTCGATAAAGCCGTGAAAATCCGGCCCGATATGGCTAACGTCGCGCGCGGGCTGGCCGCTCAGGACAATGTGCTGCTGGTCGTCGATTACGGCTGGGGACCAACGAAGATCACGACAGTCGATCACGCTTTCGCCGGGTGGGCGCCGCGCCCTGAATATGCCGGCCCGATCGGGTTGCCGCTGGTGCTGGTGGACGGATATTCCCAGCAGCTAACGGCGGACCCTTATCCGCTGATTGACCTGCTGGCCCTGGCACAGGATCACAAGTGGCAGGACATCGACACCATCCGCGCCGTCAAATCCGTGGCCGGCAAGGCCCTCATGGGCGTCGGCGCCTTTGAAGCCCTGCACGGCAGCGGCGCAACCGGCCACCGCTATAACGGCAACGACGTCGCCACAGGGCTGGCCCTTTTCGCTGCCGGCGCGCTGATCGACGCCAGCAGCCAGGCCGATCTGCGGCATTGGGAAATGCTCCCCCGCACCGTCTTCCTGCTCCCCATGAATTTGCCGCCCGGCAAGCACGACATCACCCTTCGCTTCGCGACCGGCGAGGAGCAAACCTGGCGCGGCCTGGTTGCCCCCCCCACCGGCGGCGAAGAAACCTATTACTACCGGATGCTCCTGTACGGCCAGAACAATTTCGCCTGGCCGGTGGGTTCAGAGCCAGCCCAGCCGCCAATGGAACCGCCGCAGCAGTGATGCGTTTTCTCCCTCTCCATGTGCTCAGCCACGTAGCCGTGTAGGGCGCGGCTTCAGCCCGCCACCACCCCGGCGACGGGCTGAAGCCCGTCCTACGAACCTCGTGCTACACACGCTGCGCGCGTTTTGGGGTTAATTAAGGTATATGCTAACAAAGTGTTCCCTCTTAGAGCTTTGTTATTGCTGGAATTACGCCGGTTGGAGGGGGAGTGTACAAAGACATATGGAGAAAAGTTTGTAGCACGGAGGAAAGTGCCTTGGCGGAGCTGAAAAGGGGGTTTGATGAGGGGCCATTTGTTAGCCCTTTGAGCGAGACATACAATCAGGCGCATGAAGTTGCGCCGGGTATTTGCGATTGAGCTGGTGGCGTGCGCACTGCTCGTTGGATGCAGTTCGGCGACTCACATCGCGCCGACGACTGGACCAACCGTGCTGACCGTGGCGGGGCCGACGACTTCGCCTTCGGAGCCCCAGAGTTTTGATCCGGCGCGGGTGGTTCCCTATCTCGCGTCCGACCAGCTGGAGGGGCGCGGCATTGGATTGCCGGGACTGGATCTGGCCGCGGATTTTCTTGCCGGGCGGTTCAAGGCCGCGGGACTCAAAACGCTCCCGGGCATGACGGATTATTTCCAGGCATTTGATTACACCGCGGCGAGCGCGCCGGGTCCTGATTGCGCGCTGGCGCTCGATGGACGGGCGCTGAAGTTGGATGAAGATTTCCGGCCGCTGATTTATACGGGGGAGGGGAACTTTGACGGGCTGGTGGTTTTTGCGGGATATGGGATCACCAGTGCGGCGCACAATTATGATGATTACGCCGGGCTGGATGTGCGCGGGAAGATCGTGCTGGCCATGCGGTTTGAGCCGATGACCGCCGGTGGCAAAAGCCTGTGGGCGGCGGCGGGGACGGATTGGTCGGCCGACGCAAGCTTGGAGAATAAGGCGAAGACGGCGGCGGCTCACGGTGCGGCGGCGCTGCTGTTGTTTACGCCCGATGGGTTGGAATCGGAGGACGTGCTGGCGCCGTTTAGTCCCGGGTATCACCCCGTGGCCAACGCGATTCCAGCGTTTCATGTGAAGCGAAACGTCGCGGCTTCAATCCTGGGGGCGGGGACAACGATTAAATATTCGAAGCAGGGGAAGCCGAGCGCCGAGGCAACGCAGGTTGCCGAAGTGAGCGGGGCGGTGCATATCGCGCGGACGGTTTTGCATGTGAAGAACATCGTCGGTTGCGTGCCGGGCGCTGGGCCGCACGCCGATGAGTATGTGGTCGTCGGGGCGCATTACGATCACCTGGGGCGCGGAAAATACGGCGGGATTTTCGGCCGGCCGGGGGCGATTTATCACGGCGCGGATGACAACGCCTCGGGAGCGTCGGCAGTCGTCGAGCTGGCGCAACATGCTGCGGCGGGGCCGCCGCGGCAGAGGACGATGGTGTTTTGTTTGTTTACCGCGGAAGAAGAGGGGTTGATCGGATCGGAGTATTTCACGTCGCATCCGCCGATTGATCTGGGGAAAGTTGTGGCCATGTTCAATATGGACATGGTGGGGCGCGTGCAAAGCGATACGGTTTATGTCGGCGGCGAGGGGACGGCTGTGGACCTGGAGAATATCGTGAAGACGGCCGAGCGCGGGCAGCCGCTGACGGCCAAATCGCTGCCGGCCAGCGTCGGGGGGCGCGGCGGGCTGGGGCCGAG
>JBEKYH010000569.1:0-4542 GCA_049511115.1 Tepidisphaeraceae bacterium
AGTTTATTGGACAATCCGCCATGATATTCTACCCCTCTCATCAGGGAGACCATTATGAGCAAAGCCGTCGGCGTCGGGATCATCGGTTGCGGGTCGGTCAGCGGGCAATATCTGAGAATGGCCGCCAACTTTCCGATCCTTCGCATCCTTGCCTGTTCGGACCTCATCCCCGAGTTGGCGCAGGGCACGGCCAGGGGCTTTGGCATCCCGCGCGCCTGCTCCACGGATGAATTGCTGGCCGATCCGGAAATTGAACTGGTCCTTAACCTTACCGTCCCCAAGGCCCACGCCGCGCTCGCTCTGGCGACCCTCGACGCCGGCAAGCACACCTACCTGGAAAAACCCCTGGGCACCTCCCGCCAAGAGGGCCTGAGCATCATGGCCAAAGCCAGGGAGAAGAACCTCCTCGTCGGCTGCGCTCCCGACACGTTCATGGGAAACGGCCTACAGACCGCGCGCAAGGCCGTCGATGACGGTCGCATCGGCCGGCCCACCGCTTTCACCGCGTTTATGATGTGCCCCGGCCACGAAAGCTGGCATCCCAACCCCGAATTCCATTACCAGCCCGGTGGCGGTCCCTTACTCGACATGGGACCGTATTACCTCACGGCCCTTCTCAATTTCTTCGGTCCCGTGAAGCGGCTGACGTCTATCGCCTCCATCGCCAACACCGACCGCACCATCGGCAGCGGCGCTAAAAAAGGCCGGAAAATCAACGTGCAAACCCCCGATCACGTCACCGGATGCATCGAATTTGAAAACGGCGCGGTCGGCGCCATGATCCAGAGCTTTGCCACCTACCACGGCATGTACGGCAGCATCACCCTCTACGGAACCGAAGGCACCCTGCAGGTTCCCGACCCCAACAATTTCACCGGAGCCGTGCGCCTGCGCCGTAAGGAAGACGCTGATTGGACCGATCTTCCCCCCGTCTTCCCCCATGAATACGGCCGATCGGTGGGCCTTGCCGACATGGCCGGCGCCATTCGCAACGGCGGCGCCTTCCGCGCCACCGGCGACCAGGGCCTGGCCGTCCTCGATTTAATGGAAGGCTTCCTCGAATCTTCCGCCCAGGGTCGGCAATTTACGCCGACAATTCCCTACCAGAGACCCGCCCCAATGCCGTTAAATCGCCCTTTTGATGTCCTTATAGGATGATAAGCGGTTTTCCCTACGCGACGATCGAAAAACCCGAGTCCGATAAAGAATGCGTCCGATAAAACGGGGGTTTGGAAAATTGGAAGGTCCATTTTGAAGTTAAAATGGATAACTTGCGTAATATGAATAGGATTTTGGTCGTGCAGAATTCGCGCTTTCACGTGCAAAAATGTCCTGTTTATTTATCGGACTTATGTAACATCATTTTATTTAAAGGCTTAGCGTCGATTTTACAATTCGTTCATACTTCAAGACAAAGACCCGTTAGCGTCGATAGCCTCCATCAGCGTCGAGTTGTATGAACTGAAACGAGTATGCCGAAGTGCGGCGTCAAACCAAAAACTTTTCGCCGGGGAGCCTGATGAGCACGATCAATAACATAAGTTCCAACGATCCCGTCCAGCAGCTTGCCAACCGTCCCATTCAGCGGACCGTGCCGGCTGATTCGACGGACACAACCGCCACGCCAGCGCCCGCTGACCGCCTCGAACTTTCCGGCGTCAGCTACCTGGTGCAGTCCCTGCAGACCAATAATGTCCGGACTGACCTGGTCTCCAACGTCTACGAGGACGACAACAAGCTCAATGTCACCGTCGATAAACTTCTCAACGACCTGACCAACGGATGATGGGTCTGATGCGCGAAGGCCGAAGTGAATTACTCAAGCCTGCGGAGGTATCCCCTTCGCAGGCTTTCTGCTTAAGTGTGATAATCCGCATTAATCGTGACATATTCCTTCGATAAGTCGCACGTCCACACTGTCGCCGCCGCCTTCCCCATCCGGCAATTCAATTCCGCCGTCACTTCCGGCTGTTTCAGCGCCGCGCTCACCGCCGCCGCATCAAACGCCGCCGGCGTCCCGCGATGAAAAACCACCGTGCCGGCAAGTGTCAGCGTGCACTTGTCTGGCTCAAACGGCGCCCCCGCCATCCCCGCCGCCGACACGATTCGCCCCCAATTCGGGTCATTTCCGTGCATGGCACACTTCACCAGAGGCGACACCGCTATCGCCCGCGCCATCGCCTTGGCCGCTTTTTCGTTTGCCGCGCCATTCACCACAATCTTCACGACTTTCGTCGCCCCTTCTCCATCGGCCGCGATCTGCCACGCCAGCGACTGACAAACATCCTTCAGCGCCGCCGCGAACGCTTTTTGAGCGCGCGCCGAATCCAGCCGCACGCCGCCGGCCCCCGACGCCATCAGACAAACTGTATCGTTCGTGCTCGCATGATCATCGACGGTCACCGCGTTGAATGTCTCATCCCCCGCCACCGCCAACGTCCGCCGCAAAAACGCCGGCGAGGCTTGCGCATCAGTGGTCAAATACGCCAGCATGGTGGCATGTTTTGCGCCGGTTTTCCCCGACAACCGCGGCCCGATCATCCCGCTCCCTTTGCATACGCCCGCCAGACGCACCACGCTTCGCCCGACCCTAACCTCCGCGCTGGCCAGCTTCCGCCGCAAATCCGTGGTCATGATCGCGTCGGCAAATTGCAGGGCGTGTTCCTCCGATTCCCCGAGCCCCGCCGCCGCCTGGGCAATCCCCGCTTCCACCTTATCCATCGGCAGCAAATGTCCGATAATCCCCGTGCTGGAGGGGAGGAATTCATTGCTTCGATAACCCGAGAGGTTGGCGCGCCCAGCGGAGTTTTTCGCGAGGGTGGAAATACCCTCCTCGTCGATGAGCTTGATGCCCGTCTGCTTGATCAACATGAGCAACGTTTCAAGCTTGTCAGGAGAGACCATTTCATCGGGCAAGCGCTCATTGAGTTCCACATAGGTGAGATAGCCGCGCGAACGGCCCAAATCCAAAAGGGCCTGTACGCGCAGGTCCACTTCCTGCGGGGAGCCGGCGTTAATCGCAGGCAATGTGACCGTCGCCCGATTTAAGCTGCTCGCCGCCACTTGGCACATCCGAATCGCGTCACTCATTCCTTGTTTGCCCGTGCAGGCGTTGGCATTTCCCGAATTCACCACCACCCCGCGCAATCGCCCCGACGCGATATGCCGCTGTCCGACAATGACCGGCGCCGCCACTACTTTATTGGTGGTAAACAAAGCCGCCGCCGTCGCCCCGCCCGGGCAAACCAGCAACCCCACATCCGGCGTCGCCTTACTCTTTATCCCCGCGTACACCCCAGCGGCCTTGAACCCCGCCGGCCAAAGTAAATGTCGTTCGCTCATGGTGGCCAAAAATGTAGCGGCCATGCCCGTAAACGTACAGCGCTGAACACACTCCACGCACGATGTGCCGAAGAATTCCTCCGCCTTTTCTTCCTCAGCGCCTCAGTTTCTCGGCGTTCATTCTTCTTCTCGCGCACCAAGAAGCTTACGCCGCGATCCGCCGGATCGTCCCGGCGCGCTCCAGCGGCGGATGGCGCAGCGGAAATTCCGTCGCCTCCGTCCTCAGCGCCGCCGACGCATCGGGCCGCTTGCAGTTCGTCGCCCCCGGCCCAAAGCCGATGTTGGAAACCAGATTCACGTTCGGCAGCGCGCACAGCCCGCGCCGCAGCCAGCAGGCGAATATCCATGAATACTGCCAGCTATCCAGTTCGCCCCGGTAGGTCTGGCCCATCAGCCGTTTGTGATAGTGGGCCGCGTAGGTCGGCAATAAATCGCCCGGGAAATCCGTCTCGGCGACCCGGGGCCACTGCCGCATGTCCGCGTCGTGATGCGCCCACGCCCGCCGCCACGTGGCCCACCCCCACAGATGATGAACGGCCGAAAAATAATAGCTGTACGGCGAATGCTCGACGCCGAATTGGAAATTGTCGCCGCTGACCGTCATCACCCGTTCGTCGTCGGCATACCGCGCCAGCAGTTCATCGCAGTAAGGAATGAATGTCGGATCCGGCAGGCAATCATCCTCCAGAAAAATCGCCCGCTCGGCCCGCGAAAAGACCCAGTCGATCCCACTGGTCACGCGCCGCCGATTCCCCATGTGAACGTCCGCGTAGTTCCTCGACACCTGGCAGTCCCACGCCACGTCCGCCACCACCGCCCGCGCCGCCTCGCACGGCAGATTATCGAGCTCGTCGCTCGGCCCGTCAGCGATGAGAAACAGCTTTTTGGGTTTAGTCTGCTCCAGGCGTGAAAAGACCCGGGCGGTCTGCAACGGACGATTATAAATAAACAACGCGACGGCGGCTTCCTGGCTCATGGGCTTGCCCCTCCTGCCGTTTTCATCGTCGCGCCGCCGCGGAATCTATAGCTCCGCTTTGTGGTCCATTGCACGCTGCCCCCTCCAGCCACGCGTTAAACACCCCGTTTGATCGTCATCGCAGGAACTTTCGGTCCGACAGGGGAGGAATGAACGCTGAGGCGCAGAGGCGCAGAGGTAGAAAAGACGATCAAATCCAAAATCAGATTCACGATTTGGATTCG
>JBEKYH010000570.1:0-2835 GCA_049511115.1 Tepidisphaeraceae bacterium
TTGACGGCGCGGGGATTGCTATTGCGCACTGAAGGCGGGCTTCGCCTACATCTCTTCGACTTTATCCACATCCACTTCATAGACGGCCTTGATGACTCCGCCGGGCTCTTTGCGGAAGCGGATGTGCAGGGTTCCCCAGACGTGGATGGGGTCCTGGCCGTAGTTGTAGACAACGCGGCCGGGGACGACGTTGGCGTCGACGAAGTGCTGGGCGAGGGGCGGGCCGTTGAAGCAGCACTTGGTGATGGAATAGACCAACTGGAAGTAATTGACGGAGTCTGAGCCGGCGCTGGTGGGGGCCCACATCTGGCCGTCGAGGAGGACGCGCTTGCCCTCGAGCTCGCGGAAGCGAGCGGGAACGTCGTTAGGCGTGCCGTTGACCTGGTCGAGGTTGAAGCTGCTCATGGCCTTGAGATCGACGTGGAAATAATCGCCTTCGTTGATGATGCCGCCGTCGATGACGCCGCGCGCCCAGACGTAAAACGGGCCGCCGATGAAGAGGAGAGCGATGCCCGCCAGCACGGCCGCGCGGGGATTGATGCGCTGGTAAAACGGTTTACGGACGGCAAAGCGATGCGGCGTCGGCGGGGGCATTTGGGAAGTTGGCTGGACACTGGGCCGGCTTGCCCCGGCGGTTTCCTCCACGGCTAAATGGCTCATACAACCCTCACAAGCTGCAAGTCTCTCGTCTCTATTTCGGCGCGGGCTTTACGCTGGTCGCGTCCATGTCGAAGATGCTGACAATATACCCTTCGTCCTTCTTTTCCTGAACGGTGAGCGTGCCTTCCACCTGAAGCTCGTCGGGGAAGTAATTGACGGCCTTGTCCTTGGGCAGGTGCACGACAATTGTATGCTGCACCTGCGGCGGCTGGCCGAAGCAGCAGGCAAAGAGGCTGGGAACCAGGGCGAATTCGCCGATGTTTTCGGCCTGGTCGAGCGGGATCATGTAGCCGCGCGTGCGGACAGTTACGCCGGTGAGTTGGGTCACGTCCTTGGGGATGTTGCCGCCCTTTTCGGCGTCGTAGTCGAAGTTGCCGAGTTCCTTGATGGGGATGTCCAGCACTTCGCCGGGCGCGGGCTTAACATGGGCGGTTCGCGTCTCGGCGGAGTTACCCGTCGGCGTGGACGGCGCGAGGGCGAGCGGCTGCATCTTTGACGCGGCGGCAATGGCGGTCTTGCAGACGCGGATGCGTTCCTCAATAGGCCCGAGCTTTTCCGGGGAGTCGATCATCGTGCCGGCGAGTTCCTGAAGGAGCGGCAAGGCCATGACGTATTGGCCGCGGGTGTACGCCTGGTTGGCGCGGTAGTCTAAAGGCAGATTGGCCGGCTGAGTGGCTTGGCCGAACGCCAGAGCGGCCACTAAAACTAAGGCGCACGAACTGGCGCCCAGGAATGCCTTTGCCGGAGAGGGTTTGAACATATTGTGTGTCATAGGCGCCATCCGTCCCTGTTGATTATACCGTCATTATTGCATCGGCATCGTGCGTATGCGCCCCACATTTTAACACGGGGACGGGGGCAAAGTTGCAAACGTTCATTTGCACGAGCGTTCTCACGCCATAACCTGTTCTCAATCAGATGGTTGCAGCATTCGGGCGATATCAGATCGCGCCGCCTTACGGTTGCTTGGGCGCCGGCTTTATACTGGTCGCGTCGATGTCAAAGATACTCAAAATATACCCTTGGTCTTTCTTTTCTTGAACAGTTAATTTGCCTTCCACCTGCAATAAGTCGGGAAAATAGTGGATGGCCTTATCCGGCGGTAAATGCACAATGATCGTTTGCCGGACTTGGGGCGGCTTCCTACTACCGTCACCCATTATGCTCGTCACGAGGGCGAATTCGCGAATATCATCGGCCTGATCAAGAGGGATCATATATCCGCGCGTTCGGAGCGTGCATCCGCTTAGCTGCAAAACGTCCTTCGGAATGTCACCACCGCGGTTGTTATCGTAGTCGAAATTCCCAAGATCGTTGATGGATATGTCGAGCACTTGGCCGGGTTGGGGAGCGATGTGGATAGACCGTGTCGTAGCCAGTTTTCCCGGCTGAGCGACGAGCGGCTGCGACGTCGGGTGCGTCGCTTGCATGGATTTGATTGCAGCCTTACACGCACGGATGCGCTCTTCGATGGGACTGAGCTTTTCTGGTGAGTCAATTAGCGTCCCCGCCAATGCCTCCAACAGTGGCAGAGCCTTCACATATTGGCCTTGGTTGTAGGCCTGGTTGGCGCGGTCCTCCAAAGGTAGATTGGCTGGCTGCGTCGTCTGGCCAAATACAAACGCGCAATAGAAAACCCCCGCGCAGAAAGCGAACTTGAAGCATTGTTTCATCTTCGCCTTTCGTCGGGATTGATTATACCGCGCTGGCGAGGAAGATAATCGACCGCATGACGTGTTATTGGTCGCCACCAGAAAACTCCTGCCTCTTCCATCGGAAGAAGATCGGCTGATCGCCCATGTTTTGGTGGGGCGTGGTCCTCCTGGACATCTTCTTCATCGGCGTGACCAAGAGCGGCTTTGGCGCGGGCGTGGGATTGATGATCGTGCCCATGGCGACCATCGCGCTGGGGCATACTAGCCTTGGCTCTGAGGCGACACTGGGGCTGATGCTGCCGCTGCTGATTGCGGGGGATTTGCTCGCGGTGTGGCAATATCGCAGACTCTTCCGGCCAAAGACGCCGTCAGTAGCGGTGCTCCGGAAGCTGGCGCCGGGAATGGTGGTGGGCGTTATTCTGGGGGGGTTGCTGCTGTATTGGCTGCATCGCCGGGCGGACTTGGTCGGGGCGCTCATCCGCATTGAGATCGGGCTGGAGTCTATCGGGCTGGTTGGATT
>JBEKYH010000571.1:0-2829 GCA_049511115.1 Tepidisphaeraceae bacterium
ATCTTAAACCTGTCCGGTAATTATAGTCACCCCACCTGTGCCTTTTACGCAAAGGTAGGATTAGCCAAGGATTAAGATTCAGAGTCTGAAGGTCAGATCGAGTCGGATAATCCTGGAAGAGCAAGCATTATAGCATTTAATCGGACGCCGGGGAATGGGGGCTGCAAGAATTCGGGGGGAGGGGATGAACGCCGAGACGCAAAAACGCCGAGAAGAAGAATCGAAGCATTTCAACTCAACGAACCCTCAAATCTTCAGAGCGTTCAGTGATTTGCATTTCTCGGCGTCTCTGAGTCTCGGCGTTCATCCTACTTTTTTTATGAACGAGATTTTCCTTGCCATGCCTCGGCAGCCGATGTATTATACCTAGGCAAGCAAGGTAATCCCGACAGATTCGACGGCCCAACATTTGAAAGCGAGGCAATCCCCATGGATTTCTCCCAGGACCTGATTAAAGGAAGCATCGTGCCGGCGATCCTGGCACTTTTGCGCGATCGGCCCATGTACGGGTACGAGATGGTGAAAGTGGTCGATGCCCGCACCGGCGGCAAGCTGCAATGGCGGCAGGGGACGCTCTATCCGGCACTTCACAAGCTCGAATCGGACGGCCTGATTCAATCGCAATGGCGCGAGGCCGGCGAGGGAGGCCGGGCGCGCAAGTATTACCTCATAACCCGCAGCGGGCGAAATGAACTGGAAAAACGCGCCGGCGAGTGGCAGGAGTTTACCACCTCCATGAACCGGCTCCTTGGCCCGGCCAATGGATGAGAGCGGCGGATAATCAGCGGGGCGGCAGCGGGGCGGTACCGATGCGGAGGCGTACATGAGCCAGCCAGTTGAAGATGAGCCAAAGATCAAGCCATTCGAGGAACTCGTCGAGCGATTGACCCGGCGTTTTGAGCGCGACCCGGAGCTCCAGTTTGAAATCCGCCAGGAATTGCGCACGCACCTCGAAGATTGCGCCGCGGAATTCGCCGCCACGGGGATGAAGCCGGACGCGGCCCAGGCCGAGGCGAAGAAGGCGCTGGGGAATGAGGAGGAAATCGCCGAGCAATTGTGGCAAGCCAATCGCCGGCGGCTCAAGGTGCGCAAGGCCGCCAAATGGGCGGCGGGGTTGACCGTTATTCCGGCCGCCGGGGCGTCGGCGATCGCGATCGGCTGGGGGGCGCTCTCGTGCCTGGCGATCGTGGCGTCGAGCCTGTTTTTGTTTGGCGCGACCCAGGGATATGAGGCCCCAGCGAGCAGCTTTGATCTCACGCACAAAGTGGCTCTGAGCATCGCACAGGTCCGCCTCAATCACGCGCTCAGCGGCCTGACGCCTCAGCAGCGGACGCTGTTCGATGGGCCGAAGATGGGAATATTAGAACGGCTCGACTGGTCGCGTAATATCGCAGAATCACACGGTAACGACCCCGTCTATTGGGCCAACTATGCCATACAGGCCGGGGACGATTCCATGCGGTATCCCAGCACTTCGGACTCCCCTGGCATAACCGCGGCACAGGCCTTGGAAATCATTGACCGGGCCCAGCAAACCGAGCCGGACAATGCGCTTTATCCGATGATGAAAGCCAGCGCGTTGATCTTCACTTCCTTCAAATTCGTCGATCCGCCCGACTACAACCCCAAGGCTCTGACTCCTTATGAGTTCGCCGTTGCTGTGCCGGGAAAAAAGGAGCCGGAGGTATTCGCGTTAGACCCATTTGAGATTACCGATCCGACCGTCCTTGCGCAAGGTCTGCAACAACTTCACATCGCGGCGGGCAAGCCCTATTTCCAAAGCCACATGCTGGATTTGTCGCAGCGCAGACTGGAACTGCTGCCGCGCCCCTCCACATTTGCCGACTGGGCGATTTCGCGCGGGTTTGAAAGCTACCAGACGTTCTGGCCCCATTTGAATTCGATGCGGCTGATGACTGTTGTCGCAGGCTGGGCCGCGTATCAGGCGGCGCTTGCGGGAGATGGGCAAAAGGCCAGGAGCATCATCGCCGACGCGCGGCGGTTTTCGATCCTGGCCGCGCAGCATTCCCCGACGGCGATTGAGTTGCTCGTGGCCGATGGAATGTACGAACAGGCGCTGGTGGCCGAGGCCGTCGTTGAGCGGCAACTCAAGGAGCCGCAGAAATCCCAGGCGGCCATCCAGGCGGCTTTGGCGACGCAGCAATTCTGGATCAGTCTCCAAAGCAACGGTTCATGGCGGGATCGCGGCGGAACCGACGACATTTTTGCCATATTTAAATCGAATCTCTCGCCCGACGCGCCGCCTTCGTACGCCGGTGATTACGAACTGGCTGACCGCCTCTCGCTGAGCGTGCTGGAAATGGTCATGGTTGCCGCGGCGCTTTTCGCGGGTGTCGGTTCCGTGGGGCTGCAATGGTTCGATCGGCGTCGGGCGGCGCTTTTGTTCATCGGTTGGAAGCGCGTGCTCGCGATTGCACTCATCGCCACGCTGGCGCCGGTTGCGGTGTACGGCGTCTACGCCAATCTCACTCCCCTGGGCGGCCGGCAAGTTGACGTCACCTGGTCGGCGGAACGCCTGATCCTGGAATACGCGCTGGTCACCGCGACGATGCTGATCCTCCTGCGCGTTTTCACCAATCGCGCCGTTCAAAAGCGTGCCCGCGAGATTGGCGATGACGCGATGCGTCCGCGCCCCGTGGGATGGATCAGGATCAGCCTCGGCAGTCTCCTTGCCATCGGCTCGGTGACGTACTTCTTCCTCTGGCATCACGCCATCGCGCAGCCCACGCAGGATGCCATGAACGGAATCGAAAGCCTCGGCGGTTCGCTGGGAATTCTGGTTCTCGTCTACGGCCTAAGCTGGCTCTG
>JBEKYH010000572.1:0-2827 GCA_049511115.1 Tepidisphaeraceae bacterium
ACTGGTCTGAGTAGACCAGGTGCTGGTGGGTATCGAGGATGGGAACCAGATCCGCCATCGCTTCGGAAATCGGTCACACCCCGCGCGCCAGGAAGCCGCCGTCTACGATAATCGTTTCGCCGTTCACGAAACTGGCCGATGGGGAAATGAGATAGAGCGCCGCGCCGACCATCTCCTCCGCCTGCGCGAATCGCCCCAGGGGCGTGTGCTGCTTGAGCCAGTTGCCGCGCGGCGTGCCTTCGATGAGGTGGCGGTTAAGCTCGGTCGGCACGATGCCGGGGGCGAGGCCATTGACGCGGATGCCCAGGGGCGCCCATTCATTGGCCAGCCCGCGCGTGAGGCCCATCACGCCGCTTTTGCTGGAGGCGTAGGCGAGCACTTCCGACAGGGAGATGAAGGAATTGAGTGACGCGATGTTCACGATGCTGCCGCGCTGGCCCTGGGCGTCGGGCGACTGATTCTTCATCAGCTTCCCCACCGCCTTGGCGACGATGAACGTGCCGACCAGATTGATATCCACAATGCGGCGGAATTCCTCGACGGGCATTTCCAGGGAGGGCTGGCGCTTGATGACGCCTGCAGCGTTAATCGAGGCGTCGATGCGGCCAAAGCGCGAGACGGCGCGATCGACCGCCGCCGCGACGCTCGCTTCGCTGGCGACGTCCAGTTGCACGACCTCATGGCCCTCGCCGAGTTCCTTTTTCATCGCCTCGACTTTGCCGCTGCTGGACGATCCGGCGACCACGCGCGCGCCGGCCTGCACGAGGCCCAGCGCGATGGCGCGTCCGATGCCGCTGGTGCCGCCGGTAACGAGGCAAACCTTGCCCGTGATATCAAAACCGCTGTAGGGCATTTTCAAATCTCCACTTTCTGAAATGATTTGGAATCAAACGCAATCTTCGCCTCGGCAGCCATCGCGCCGAACGCATCGATCTCAGCGGCCGTGAAAAGGAGACCGCCGTGGCGATCGCTCGCAGCGGCCGCTTCGGCTTCGGGCTGGCCTGGGAACATACATTTTTCGTTGCCGTGGCCCACGATATCCGCCAGCACCGCCTTGACGTTCTGCGCCTGCGTGCGGCCGAGGGCGAAATCGCCGTTGATGGCGTCGGGCCGGATGCACTGGAAGTAAAAGCTCGGCGTGTGTTTCTCACCATCCGCCCCCGCATTGGGCCGGCAGCGCAGCGTCGGCAGCGAACCGCCAATGAATGCGCCCATGATCTCGTCGATGAGCGACATCCCGTATCCCTTGTGCTGGCCGAAGGGCAGAAGGGCGTAGACCTGCGAGGGATCGGTCGTCTCACGCCCTTGCGCGTCCACCGCGCATCCCGGTGGGATCGGCTTGCCTTCGCGGGCCAGTTGCTGCACGCGGCCCATGGCGACTGTGCTGGTCGCCCAGTCAATGCAGATGGGAAATCCAATGGCCGCACGCGTGGGGAATGCCCAGGAGTGGGGGTTGGTTCCGAGAGTCGGATACTTACCGCCAAACGGGGCCACCTCCGCCAACGCGGCGGTGCAGCAGGTATAGGCGATATAACCCTTGTCGGCCGCGTCAATCACGTATCCCCCGCCCCACAGATAATGGAACGCATGATCGACCGCGACGGCGCCGATGCCAAATTCGTCGGCGAGTTTCATGCACGTATCCATCGCCTCAAACGCGACGGCCATCCCCAGCTTGCGGTGGCCGTTCCATTTCTCAATCGCTTTGTAGCGCGAAGGGTGTTTTTCGATCTTGGCCGCGGGAACGCATCCGCCGGCGCGCGAGCCGAAGTGATCGTCGAGGTGCAGCGCCTTAATGGCGTTGTGCGTGCGCACGCCGTGACGAGAGGCCATGCCGCAGAGTCGAGCCGCGGCGGCTGCTTCGTCGCTCGTATACCCGCGCGCGGTGAACGCGGCGGAAACGAGCCGGTCATGGAATGACTGGGGCATTACAAAATACGTTGCGCTCATGCTTTTCCTTCCTGAACCTGCTGGTTACGCAAAGCCGTCGTATTCGTCTGATCCCCTCTCCATGTACTCAGGGAGAGGGTTAGGGTGAGGGTGGTTTTCGGCTTTGCAGCGCCGTTCGGCCAGCCATTGAACCCTCACCCCGGCCCTCTCCCTGAGTACAGGGAGAGGGGGAATTCATCTGCCGCTCACCTCAAAACTTATTCGCCTGAATGTAATCGCTCTGTCCTTTAAGGAAACTCACCAGGTTTTGCGCCGCCCGCATTCCCTGCCGCTGGACGCTCTCATACGTGCGGCTGCCGATGTGCGGCGTCACGATGACATTATCCAGCTCCTGGAAAATATGCGGCGGCTGGATCGGCTCGTGATTCAGCACATCCGTCGCATAGCCCAGCAATTTGCCGCTCTTGCAGGCCTCGGCCACGTCTGCTTCAACTACCAGCCCGCCGCGGGCGGTGTTGATTAAAATCGCCTTGTCCTTCATCAGTTCCAGGGTGCGGTGGCTGATAAGCCCTTCGGTCTCCTTCGACAGATTCATGTGCAGCGTGACCACGTCGGATTCGCGAAGGACGTCCTCGACGGTGTCGAAATACTTCAGGCCATGTTCCTTGGCGAAGGCATCGTCGCGGTAAATATCGTAGCCAATGGAGTGCATCCCGAACGCATTGGCCCGCTTGACGATCTCCTTGCCGATGCGGCCGACGCCCAAAACACCGAGCGTCTTGCCGAACAACTCGTAACCGGTCTGGCGTTTCCACTGACCTTTCTTCACCGTCTGGAAATGAAAGCCGAAGGATTTGGCGACTGAGATCATCAAGCCGATGGCATGTTCGGCGACGGTGGTGTGGTTCACGCCCGGCGTGAAGAGCACGGGGATTCT
>JBEKYH010000573.1:0-2824 GCA_049511115.1 Tepidisphaeraceae bacterium
ATCACGTCGCCGGCCAGGACGCCCGCATTGAACGCAGGGCTTCCGTCGATAGGCGTCACCACCGTCGGCTTGCCGTCTTCCATGTCGAATTGGATGCCCACGCCCTTGAAGCTGTCGTCGAGCATCCGGTCAAAATCTTCCTGCTCATCAGGCGGAATAAAAACGCTGAACGGATCCAGGTCCGACATCATCCCTTCAATGGCCTTGTCGTGAAGGGCCTGCTCATCGACCGGCTCGACATAGTTGGTGGCGATCTGCCGGTGAATATCCACCAGCGTGCGGACGAACGCATAATCATCGTCGCGCTGCGCCATTGATCCCGGCAACCGAAGTGCCAGAATGGCCATCAAACCCAAACTCGCCATCCACGCTAATCGCTCACGCTTCATACGCACTCCAATTAAAAGCCCCGCTGAAAAGTCCTGCCGGGGTTCATTGTATGCCGCCATCATCAATGGCGAGGGCGACGGGGGCAAGGGGGGAGCAGGATGAGGGGCGGATTTTGTGGGTGGATTGACTTCGCGCAGTCACGGGGACCCAAGTGAAACACCTCATTTGATTCCTCAATGGCTTTCGCCCCGTAGATCGCGACAGAGCATCGCATATTGCCGTTTGGCATCCTCAATCACATCGGAGGTGGATCGGAACTTGGTATGAGTTGTCAGCACTTGAAGTGCCGCCGCAAAATCCAGATGGCCTACAGCGCCTGCCCGTGCAAGCACACCGAGTGTTCCGCGCGGTTCGATTCCTGCGCTTCGCGCCGCGTTTCTGCCCGCGCGCTCATCACTCAGGACCAACGACGCTTGACGCTCGAGGGCGAGAGAGACTGCCGACGCCTCTCCATCATCGAGACGATCCTGGAAACAGAGTTGAATTGGCGCCTCGATATGAAGCCAAGCGGGAGGATGCTCAGCCCAGTGCCGTACAACGTCGGGGAAATGTCCCTGGCAAAGTTCCGCGACAACAAGGGGCGTCGTCATTACCTTGCTGTATAACTTCGGAAGCACATGAACGGCCTCCACCTCAACCAAGTAGCGCAATGGGCTGGTGTTGGAAACCACCAGCATTATGCCCCCATCTGCCGAATCGAATCGAACTCGCCCCTGAGTTCTTCCTTGGTCATATCGACCACGCCGTGGCGGCCCAGGATTTCATCAACTTCGCCTCGGCCGACTCCAAGGAATTTGGCGAACTGCCCATGCGATATCCTGCCTTCCCGGTAAAGTCGCACTGCGACAAACTCCCGCACGGCCTTGTCGAGGTCATCGAGGGTGGCTTGGTCGAGGTTGCCGGGGACATCAACGCTCAGAGTCATGACAACTGAATAATAGCACAATTCCGTCGTCTTAGCTGAACACGAATCAATGATGCCCGCCGCCAAAGCCGCCACCGCCATGACCGCCCGAGAACCCTCCACCGTGATGAGCGGCGCCCGCGTCGACGTGATGCGAGGCGTGCTGGTGGTGGCTGCCAGCCGCATGGTGGCTGTGCCCACGGCCAGTGTCCGCGCCGCTGGCCCAGGACCAATCAGTCGCCCCGGCCGCGTTTGGCCTGCGCGTAACGCCGCGCCGCCGCTTCCTCATGCCGGAGATTGCCATCGGCAGGTAGGAGAAAGCCAATGCTCCCAGAAGAACCAAAACCACCACCAAAACGGTGTTTTCCATGACGGCCTCCCTTTGATTTGGCGGAAGTGTACGTGGCGGGCGGAAGGCGCGGCCATTAGATTTTCTGAGGGGGTTTCTATACGCCACAGCAGGCGAGTCCGGGCGCACGTTCGGCCGCTGACCTCAAGAAATCCGCGATTCCGACAGTCACGTCTGCCGGCGTTTCCATCGCACTGACATGCCCCGCCCCCGGGATAACAACCAGCCTTCCACGCCGCGCCCCCCGGCACATCTCCTCCGCCACCTTCGGCGGGCTGGGCACGTCCTGCTCACCGACGATGAATAGAATCGGTATTTGCAGCCCGCCGAGAACATCCGTCGCATCCTCCCGGTCGCGCATGGCGACAAGAGCGTGCTCAATCGTCACGCCCGGGCACGCCAGCATGATTTCCCGCAAACGCCCGACCACCTCCGGCGCCGCGGTAGGGGCCAGCACTTTGGGCAACATCGCGTCCGCAATTGCTCTCGGCCCGCCGCTACGAACCATGCCGATCATTTTCTCCCGGCCGATTTTCCCCTCCGCGCTGTCGGCATCAGCGCGCGTATCGGCGAGGATCAGCCCCCTCAGATCGGCGGCATATTTCCGCGCAAATGCCAATGCGATGTAGCCGCCCATCGACAGGCCGCCGAGAACGCAGGGTAGGGCCTGTAGTTGCCTGAGCAGTTCGTGCACATCTTCGGCCAGAGAGGCTATGGAAAAGGCCGACGTCGAGATCGACCGGCCAAATCCTGGCAAATCCGGCACGATAACGCGCGCCACGTCCGATAAGTTTTCCAGTTGATGCTGCCAGATGCGGCCGTCCATCGGAAAGCCGTGGAGGAGGACGAGGGTTGGAACGGTCCGCGTAATGGGGGCGCGCTCTTCGTAATGGATTTGTACCCCATTGATGATGGCCGAGGGCATGGCGATATTCTAACGATCAGCGCGCTCTGGGGGGACCAACATAGCCGCGCCGTTCATTCCTTGGCCGCAGCTTTCCCCCTCTCCATGCCAGCGGTGAGCGAAGTCGAACCGTACTCAGGGAGAGGGTTGGGGTGAGGGTTGGGTCGGCGGCGATATTCGAGTTTCGGGAAATTCAGTGACAGCCGCGCAGAACCCCCTCCTCAATCCTCCCCCGGAATACCGGGGGCGGAGGAAGATCCTGACAGCCGGTTCTGGC
>JBEKYH010000574.1:0-2819 GCA_049511115.1 Tepidisphaeraceae bacterium
CCACCGATGATCTCTCAAGCGATGAGCAAGCGTTGCTCTTGAACCCCTCATCCGGCGAAGCACCCTCGGCCGGAAATACCTCGACACCATCAACCACCGCGCCTTCCACGCTTCCATCCGTAACCGTCACCTATTCCAGCGGACCAACCGGCGTCCAACATCTGAAATCGGGAATGAAATGGTTCATGAACCGAAGATTCTTTCTGGCCAACGTGCCCGACGAAGTCAACGGTTTGATGGTCACGCGATGCTACGGCGGCGTGCAGGATTCGACCGTTTCACTCGATATTCCCGCCGGAGCCACCGTCTACCTCCTGATCGACAGCGATAAGGGCGGCAACGCCAATGACCCCGGCCTGACGGGTCTCCATCACAACCTCGCCTCTTCCAACTGGACCCGCCTTGGCGCGGAGGCGCAGTATGGACCCACGGATCAAAACTTCCTGCTGACGATATACAAGCAGAGTTTTGCCGGCCCTGAACAACTGACGCTGCAATCCGCCGGATTCACGGGCATCCGCGTCGCCGCGGCGTCCCTCGTCGTGTCCGCCGGTCAGCAGGCGCCATCGAATGATTCGGGCCCCGCGCCGCCCGAAGCCGTCACCGACTCCGACAACGCCAAACCCATCACCAAGCTCCAGACCTCCATCGAGGCCCTCTACGTCGTCGAACAAGACACCGGCGGCATGCTCGGGCTCGCCTCACGCTTCATCCTCACCGCCACCCCCGGCAAGTCCGGCCGAAAAATAGTCCCCGTCGTCTTCGCGACACCCGTCGGCCCGCAGATGCACTTGGTCCTGGACGATGTCGTCCGCGCCATCAACGTTAATTACAAGCTCGTCGGCGTCAGACGCATTGAACTGAGCTTCGAGGACAAATACACCGCCAAGGACGGCGGCTCCATCGGCGCCGCCATCGGCACCCTGATGCTCTCCATGATCCAGGGCTTCGATATCGACCCCAATCTCGCCATCACCGGGGACGTCACCGCCGACGCCAAGGTGCGGAAGATCGGCGGTGTCGCCGCTAAGCTGCGCGGGGCGGCCGAGGCGGGGTGTACGATTGTCGCGGTGCCTTCTGAAAACCCGGATCAGATTCAGGACGCGATGGTCTATGACGGCCCCAGCATCCTTTTTAACGTCCATGTCCTGGGCATCACCGATCTGGACGATGCCGCGTCGGTGGCTCGCACCGATCGTGCCGACCGCCTTACCAGGGCGATTTCATTGTTTTCGTCGCTCCAGCAAACCCTCAAGGATACTCCCGAAGCGCTGGACTCCGATGCCACCATCGCCCAGCTCGAGGAAATTCTTTCACTGGCTCCCAACGATTATTCCGCCAGGTTCCTTTTGATGGCCGCCGAGCACAAAATCCCACATCTTTCCGCGGCGGCTTCGGAGTATTACACCTTCGTCGCCATCAACGAAATGATGGAGTCCATCACCAATGGCAAAAAGGTGGTGCTTAATGAAGCCGCCTGCGAGGTCATTCTCCAAAAGCTCGGCAAGGTGCGCCCCTTGTCGGACCTGACGGTTCGCCCCTGGATCGACGCGTGGATCGATTTCATCCGCGCCGGGCTCGACGTCATCAACGGCCAGGGAAGCGACGACTATTTCGAGCAAATGCGCCAGCGCGTGAACGATGAAGCGATCAAACTTAGTGCCGACCGCGACCTGGCGGAGAAGATGCTCCGAGAGGGTGTGTAAGAGACCAAGATTGTTTCTGAACTGGGGCTACGGGGAATCTAAAACAACGCGAAAGCCCGTGTTTGATTCAACGGAAAGAGCCGGCGCGAAACCCCGCCAAGCGCTGCGTACGTTGGCCGGTTGAGCGTGCCACGAAGCGCCGCGTAAGTCGCGGCAAGGGCCGTGGTAAGTCCGGAACCAAGGATTTGTTACGCTGGGTGCATCGTCCGTCGAGGGGCCTTGCGGATCCGTCACGTCGCCGTCCGGATACTCTCCATACCAATCGCTGCACCAGTCGAGCACGTTTCCCGGCATGTCATACAAATTCCATGGGTTGGGGGGAAACTTCCCCACGGGTGAGGTGAACTTATACCCATCATCCCAAGGGAAGGCCGGTTCCGTGGGGAACTGAATCAACCAGGGCAAGTCCTTGAAATTCCCCCATCCTTTTCCGTCATCCACGTCATTACCCCACTGGTAAGTTGTTGTCGTACCGGCCCGGACGCAATACTCATATTGCGCTTCGGTGGGCAGACGGTAATGTCTACCTTCCTTGCTGCCCATCCAGTCGCAGAACGCCATTGCGTCATTCCAACTGATGTCCACTACCGGGTGATCCGAATCCTGCCCAAAACCCGGGTTGTGCCAACAGCCCCGAAGGACAATCGCCCAATTTCGCCCGTTCCATTGCAAGGCCGACCCAATCGCCTCAGCTTGCGTTTGATATCCAGAGTCGTTGACGAAAGCCCCGAACTGACCGACCGTCACATCCGTCTGGCCTATATAGAAACCTCTGGTCAGCGTAACCCGGTGCTGGGTCTCGTCGTCGGATCGCCCGACCTCGTCCGCAGGGCTTCCCATCAGATACGTCCCAGGCATGATTTGAACGAACTTCATCCCGATTGAATTCTTGAAAATCCTGCCGCGGTAAGGCGCCGTGATGGGCGGCGCCGGCCCCTGGGTGAAAGATCCCGAATTGGCCGCGCCCTGTGTTGGGACATTGGGGCCTTCAACCTGGGTCGCTTCAGCCTGCGGAACCGCGGGATTTGGGGGGGTTGCAACGGAGGCTGGTGCGGGCGAATCATGGGAAACGAGACCGCGCGCGACAACGAGCCCAATTGCGATTAACGTGAC
>JBEKYH010000575.1:0-2812 GCA_049511115.1 Tepidisphaeraceae bacterium
CTATTGGATTTTGCGGCAGCGTATACGGTCCAGGAAGTTGAGCGGTTTGCGTTTCATCCCGATATCATCGCGGAACGGGAATTGCATTGGTCAGAGGTTTTTGCCGCTCAGTGGCCAGAGGTCATCGCCTTGCGCGACGCCTTCTTTGCCCACACGGGCCTAATCCTACTCGATCTGAGCCTCAACAATATACGATTCGAATGACGCGCGCATTTACACAGGCGTCACGTCGCGCCGCCGCCCGCAGCCGAAATCCGCGAGCGACCTCCGCCCCGCTTTCGGCCACTGGCTGCCGTAGATTGCGAATTCGCGTTCTCGTTTTTGCGGCCCTAACGCCACGCCGCACCTATGAAAGATCCGTCTTCAGCGTCGTCACGTCGGCCTTAAGTGCCGTAAAGTCGTTATTGACCTGCGTGTCATTCCTGATGACTTTGGCGCTGGCGATGATGAGCGTCGGATGGGCAATCAACAGGTTCTTAATGTCTGAAGCATCCGCCTTCAGGGCCGTGCGGCCCGTGACAATGTCGTTTTTCAGAGATGCAATGGCGGCCGCCTCACTCGGTCCACCGCCAACAGCATCCACGGAAAGAATGCTCAGGTCCGTGGTGACTTGCCCCATCACCGATTCGAGGTCGCTCTCAAAGACGTTGATATCCGTGCGAAGGGCCTTGCGTCCGGCAGTCCCCGCTGGAACGGCCGCGCTGAAATTGGTCAGGAAAGCATTGAGCTTCACACTGAGCGTGTGGCCCTCGGTCTGCAAGGTTGCCGAGTCGGTCTCAATGGTCAATAAAGCGGCCGACAAGAGCTGACGGCTCTCAAGACGTTCACACATGACGACGCGGCTGGAAGCCAACTTTTTCATTCGATCCTTCGGGTGGGGGGGTAATGGGACAAGTGATGCCAGTGCGTCACGGTACTTTGCTTCGATGGCATTAGATATAGGGCTTCCCCCTATTAGTTATTTTGGACAAGTTGTCCGGTTTCGCCCATTCCGCCTATGTCGGTTGTGATTTCACCTCCGACAAAATCGCTGAGGAGAACGAATGGAGGGCGGAGTACGCAAAGCATCGCCGCTGGCAAAAAAGTGAAACGGGCGCATAGTGTGTCCGGCATGGCGACTTCGACACGGTCAGCGTGGGCAGCGTGCGCGGCGATCGTGGTGGCCCTGATGATCTGGCCGGCCGACGTGCCCTGGGGCGGCGACGATGTGGTTCTTATCTCCCGCGCGCTGTTGGCCAATCACGAACATCGCTTGATCGACGTGGGACTGAGCGGAACATTCCACCTTCCCTACGGGCCGTTGCCGGAGCAGATTTACCAGTGCTTGCTCGCAATGACGCACAATCCGTTGCTGCTGGCAAGCCTGCACGCCGGGCTCCTCGCCGGTGCGACGGCGGCGGGCCTGCTCTGGCTGACTCGGACGCTGCAATGGTCGCCGTGGCTGGCGGTGATGGGAATGCTTTCGCCATTCTTCTGGTTTTATACGCGGCTGATATGGGACAACACATTCGCCATTCCTGTCGGCACGGTTTTTCTGGCGGCCTACGCGGCGTATATCCGCCGGCCGTCGAGGGCGCCATTTCTGGCGGCGGTGGCGTGCGCGCTCATGCTGCCGCTGATCCATCCCATGACGATCCCGCTGGTTGCGGCGGTTGCCGCGCACGCCGGCTTTCGTTGCCGGGAGGGATTTCGCCGCTGGTGGCCAGGCGTCGCGGCGCTTCTGCTGCTGGCCGCCATCAGTGGAGGACGGTATGTCGTCCAATGCGCCGAGCATCGCAGTTACGGCCCACTGGCGGCCGCGGATTGGTATCAGAAATTTCGCCTGAGCTGCGCGGGCGGAATGGCGTTTCCGCTTCAGGCCGGCCAGTTATTCAGCGCGTATTCATACTTCGATGATCGCTATGCCCAGATTTGGCCGGCATCGACTCTCCGCTGGCGGATATGCAGTGATTTTTCGGCGGCGGCGTTCGGACTGGCGTGGATTGGAATGGCGATGAGTCTGACGCGCGTGCGCGCAGGTTGGCGCGGGTCTGACGCCGCCAGCGCGCTGGCGGCAATCTCCATTGTCGCCCTGGGCTTGCAGGGAGTGATGGATGCGGCGCTGCGGATTGCCCCGTTTCCACACTACTTCTGCGGAACCTGGATCGCGTGTTGGATTTGCTTGTGCATGGGCGTGCGGCGACTGGGCCGCCTGGGAACGGGCGTCGGAATCACTTACGCGGCGTCGCTGATCGTGAGCAGCGGCGTTGTGGGCCTGAGCGTGCATCGCTACGGCGGCGGCCGTGATTGGTACGGCTTTTCATTGGGCAGCCAGTTGACGGCGGCGCAGGAACTGAGCAAATTCAAAGACAGCCACGCCCAAACCGACGTGCGACAACTGGCGGAAAATCCTTACAGCCTGGCTCTCCTGCGCCGCCTGATAGCGCGGCCCGCCGAGCGATTCAGCGATGGCCACCTGATGGTCCGCTGGAGCGATCCCGACTCGCCTGAGATGCGACTGGAGGTCTCGGAGCAGCCCGGTCCGATTCCGGCCGGTGCCGTGCAAATCCCGACAGCGATTCTGCCGTAGAATTACTGAAAGTCACTGAAGCGGATACCCGCGACAGCCGCGAGAGAGTAGAGCAGTTGACAGTAGATCAGTAAACAAACCGCCACCGCATGGGATTCAAGTTCGATCAGCCGGACAACGACGACGCCACGCGCGGTGGTGGATGGCGTCGGGCTTGTCTGGCATAGCCACGCTCAGCAGGTTCGAGCCGCTGACGTGAACTTATGGGTGTTAACCCATGACCCGTAGTCGGGAGCTCTTCCG
>JBEKYH010000576.1:0-2810 GCA_049511115.1 Tepidisphaeraceae bacterium
CGCAGGTGAGATAGCTGGCCGACGCGCGGGCATGGTCACCGCCGCCGTCGCCCAGACCGAAGCTATTGTGATTCGCCAGGCCGCTGATGATGTTAATGTCACTCTTGTATGCGGCGAGCGGCTCAAGCGTCGAAGGAAACTCGTAATCGGTCCCCGCGCTCTGGGGCCGCCAATGGGCCATGTTCACGCCATTGGGAATGTAAATGAACGCCATGCGCCGCGGCGCGCCCACCGCGGCCGCCGCGCCGCTGGCTGTCGGTCCCACGGCGCTGGCCGCCATCGCTTGCCGGCTGATGGATGGAATCATCGCATCCAGCATCGGCAGCGCCACTGCCGCGCCCATGCCGCGAAGAAACGCCCTACGGGGGATTTGCCAGCTCTTAGACATCCGACCACCGCTTCCTTTCAGTTATTGCGCCGAAGCATCGGCGGATTCGCCGCGCCGCATCTGGAACGGAACGCTGTTCACGATCTCCATGACCATACTGGAGAATTTCAGGTCGTTCTTTTCCATCCCGGCAATGATCTGGTCCACGGCCGGTTGATCATATGGTTCAATACCGCGCCCAAGCGCGTACGTTAGCATCTTCCCCGTCAGGCACTCCAGGAATTCCTCGCGGCGGCTGGTGGAAAGAATCTTTTCCAATTCAACGGCGCCGGCAAATTGCTCACCCGTGGCGAGCTGGCCTGATGGGTCCACCGCGTCGTTTCCGTCTTTATCGCGCCATTTTCCAACCGCGTCGAAGTTTTCCAGCCCGAATCCCAGCGGGTCCATCTGGGCATGGCACGAGGCACACGCCGGGTTGGCTCGATGCTGTTCCATCTGGGTGCGGAGGGTGCCGCTATCGGGATGCCCGTCATTGGGAAGGAGAGGAACATCCGGCGGCGGGGGAGGCGGGGGCGTGCCGAGCAGATTCTCCAGTACCCATTTGCCGCGCTTCACCGGGCTGGTGCGCGTGGGATTGCTGGTAATGGTCAGCACGCTTGCCTGGGTCAGAATTCCCCGCCGCGGCGTCCCCTCGAGCGAAACGCGCTGGAACTGGTCGCCGGTGACGCCCTTAATTCCATAGAAGTCGGCGAGTTGCTGATTGACGAAGGTGTAATCCCCGGTCAGGAAATCCATCACGCTGCGGTCGTCGCGCATGACCGAGCCGAAGAACATCTGCGTTTCCGTGCGCATGGCTTCGCGCAAATTGGCGTCGTAATCGGGGAAGAGCGTCTTGTCCGGGGCCACGAAATCCAGATTGCGCGTTTGCAGCCACTGGCCCGAGAAATTTTCCACCAGCGCCTGGGCCTTGGGAGAGGCCATCATGCGCCGCACCTGGGCCTGGAGATTCTGGCGCAATTGGCCCTTGGCGGCCAGGTCCATCAACTCATCGTCCGGCATGCTGCTCCACAGGAAATAAGAGAGCCGCGAAGCCAGATCATATTCAGTCACGGGATGGACCGATTTGGGGTTGTCCGGGTCCGGCTGAACTTCGCCCCGGAACAGGAAGTAGGGCGATACCAGCGCGGCCTTCATGGGGAGTTTGATCGCCTCTTCAAATGAAGCGCCGTCCTGATCCGCCTTGGCGAACAGCGTCATCAGGCTGTCGAGCTCCGCTTTCTCAACCGGGCGGCGCCAGGCGCGGCGGGTGAAATTGCCGAGGATTTCCCGCGCGGCGGCCGTTTTGGTCTCCGGTGTCGGCTTAACCGTGAAATTGGCCGCCAGCGCCGCCGGCATCGGAGGCAACGGTTGATCCTGATTGGGATTCTCTATTTCCAGGTAATTGACGTACAGATTTCGCTCGTGAAGATTGGGATTGGTCGCCTTCAGGTCGTGATAGCGATTGATGAATCTGACGGAGAACTGCTGCGGCCCGGCTGACAACTTCACCTTCGCCTCGTACAGATAGGGCATCGGATTCAGCAGCTCCATGGAAAAGACGCGCTGCCCCTCGATGGGCACGAGCTTTCCGGGGGCGATCACATCGAACGTCTTGACCGGCTTGCCGTTGATGAGCCATTCCATGCGGGCCGGCTGATTACCGGCCTGATCCGCATAAGCCTGCGTGCGAAGGACGTATTCGCCGTCATTGGGCGCCGTAAAACTGGCGGTGACTTGCCCATCCCGGCCGAGCTTGCGGGTGCCGCTGGGAAGGGTGATTCCCTCACCTGATGCAGTGAGGGTATCGACTGGGAATCGAATAGTCGCGCCGGGAAGCGGGCCCTCAATCTCCACCCATTTGACCCAGATGGTTCCACCCTGTTGAGTGCCGATGCGCCCGTTCACCATGGTCAATTCATTTTGACCGCCGCGAATTCGGCGATTGGTAATGGCAAAGCGATGCTTCCCGGAGGAAACGCCTACGCGATATTCAAGCGTGACAGGCTTTTCTTCCGTGCCGGTGTCGTCCAGATCCTGCACGACGGTGCCATCCACCATGAGAGAGAGCTTCATCGGGGGCAGCGGCGCTGCCGCGGGCCTGGTTGTGGGCCGGCCTCCCTGTGCTGAACGAACGGCCGGTTGACTTGCCGGCCCGGTCAAGCTCGCTGGGGTCGGTTTGGCGGCGACGCCGGGCATCCGCAAGGGCGGCGTATCCACGTTGTTGTCATCGACGACCACGTCGTTGAGATCGGGGTCGTTGGCGGCCAGGGCAAAGCCGCGACCTCCGCGGGCCGGAGGCACTGCGGCGGCGTTGGCGTTGGCCGGCGCGGCGGCGCCGTTGGCAGACAATTTCGCGGGACCCGTCGTGGGTCCATTCAGCGGGGCGGTAGTGGGACCATTCGCCCCGGCTAAAACGCCCGCGCGGCCGCCCGGGCCGCCTCGG
>JBEKYH010000577.1:0-3621 GCA_049511115.1 Tepidisphaeraceae bacterium
AGTGTCGTTCGCGTAGCCGCTGGCGAGCAATTGGCGAATTGTGCCCGCCGGGCTGTTTCCTGGAACATAGTTGATGGCTATTGAATTATTCGTGATGTCCAGAACGCCGCCGGGATTGACGGTCAGGGAGGAGAGCGAAACTTGGCCTATGCCGTTGGCTAATTGCATTGTCGCGGGCGATGTGGCGTTGCCGATGGTCACGGCGTTTCCCGCCGGCAGAGCGTCGGCGGCGGCGATGATTAGTTTGCCGTTGGTTACCGTCGTTGGGCCGGTATAGCTGTTGGATGTGCTGATCGTGACCATCGCGCTGCCGGTGATATTGAGAGTGGCAGCGCCGCCGATGCCGCCGGAGCCAGAGAGGGTGTAATTGCCGGCGTTGTTGGCGAAAGTGACCGACGTGGCGGCGATGAGGGTGCTGAGGGTGACGTTGTAGTTGCCGTTGTTGGCGTCGTTGAAGGTGACGTTGTCGTAGAGGTTGAAGACTGTGGGGGTGCCGTTGGACCAGTTTTGATTGGTGTCCACGTCCCAGGTTTTGCCGTCGCCGGTTGCGGCAGAGTTGTTCCAGGTGAGGTTGTTGGGGATGGGGGACCATTCGACGGCGAACGGCGTTGTGACTCCGTTTTGCGTGCCGTAGGCGGTGCCATAGACGTTGCCGGAAGCATCGACGGAAGTGGCGATGGCGAAGTTCCAGTTATCGGCGGACGGCAGCAGTTGCGAGAGATTAACGGCGGAACCAGCCGTACCGGTCCAGACGATCGCATTTTGGACTCCAATGTCCGACGTGAGTCCATCGCCAACCTGTTGGATGCCATTGGTGCCGTAGCCTTCCGAAACGAGATACCCGGCCGGGTTAAGATCTACGGCTGACGCGGCGCTCCCGGTCCAAAGAAGCGCGTTTTCGACGCCTGTGCCGCCTGTGGCGCTGCCGTAGCCGAACCCGACCTCCTGCGAGGCTGCCGGAGTGCAAGCGTGCTGGTAATTCCAGTAAGATCGGTCGGGGCCAGATCAACGGCCGAGGCGGCCGTGCCGGACCAGAGAAGGGCATGACCGTTCGTGGGATCGGCAGCATCTTCTCCGACTCCCACCTCCTGGCCGCCGCCGATTGCCTCCGCCTCCGAATACACGAAGCCCGGCGGATTGAGATTAGCGGCCGATGCGGCCGTACCGCTCCAGAGAAGCGCGACGCCATTGCCCTGACTGTCTGTCCCGTAGCCCACTTGTTGCGAACCATCAGTGGCGGTTGCTGATGATTGGCTAAAACCACTGGGATTCAGGTTAACTACCGCACCAGATGGCTCGGACCAGAGGACGGCAATGGATGAGGCGTTGCCAGTTGCGACCGCAAAAGCAACGCCTGCGGTTTGCCCCGCAGCGACTGTGTAATCATTGCTGGCTGGAACTCCGGGCTGCACTTGATATCCGCTGGGCGCGGTCAAAGGATAAAGTAACGTCGCCGAATAATTGACTTGCGCGAACAACGGCGCTGCGGCAACCGCTCCCAGCGTCGCCGCCACGGCAACCGCCAGCCGCCGGCGCGGATCGGCCTTTGTTCGCTTATCTCGCACTGCGATTTCTCCCTGGTTCGATCGCGCAATCTTACTCTACGATTGCGCGGTGGCCAAACCGCCTCCGCCGCCGCAGCAGGAGGCTGGCGGCACCGGTTGCAAGCAGGCTGAACGTCGCCGGCTCGGGAACATTATTGCTTTCACTCGTCTGCACATCCGCCAGCGCCAGATTCCACGCGGCGGCGAAGGAACCGGGGAGTTGGTCGAGCTGGCCGGCGCTGAGCGATTGGTTGAAGTTCTGGGCGACCAGCAGCAAGTCGGCGAAATTGACTTGTCCGTCGTAATTGAAGTCGCCGTCGGCCCAGTCGATGGGGTTACCGTGCGTATCCAGTGCGTGATTGAAATTCTGCGCGACTACCAGCAGATCGGCGAAATTCACCGCGCCGTCTAGATTCGCGTCGCCGGCCAGCGTGTATTCGACCAAGACCTGGTTGGCTGCGGCTGATGTGCCTTGATCGACATTTCCATCGGCATATCCAATTGCGTAGCGACCGGTGTTCGATGCCGCCGCGCTGCTGTTGATGCCGGGACCGGTCCAGGTGTCGTTGTTGTAGCCGGTGGTGAGCAGTTGCCGGATCGTCGCGGCGGGGCTGCTGCCGGGAGTGTAATTGATTGCAATTGGGTTGTTTGTAATATCCAGCACGCCGCCGGGGTTGATCGTCAAGGACGAGAGCGATACCTGGCCGATGCCGTCGGCTAATTGCATTGTCGCGGGCGACGTGCCGTTGCCGATGGTCACGGCGTTTCCCGCCGGCAGAGCGTCGGCGGCGGCGATGATCAGCTTTCCAGCGGTGACGGTGGTTGGGCCGGTATAGCTGTTCGAGGTGCTGATTGTGACCATCGCGCTGCCGGTGATATTGAGAGTGGCGGCCCCGCCGATGCCGCCGGAGCCGGAGAGGGTGTAATTGCCGGTGTTGTTGGCGAAGGTGACCGAGGTCGCCGCGATAAGGGTGTTGAGGGTGACGTTGTAGTTGCCGTTGTTGGCGTCGTTGAAGGTGACGTTGTCATAAAGATTAAAAACGGTCGGGCTGCCGTTGGACCAGTTTTGATTGGTGTCTACGTCCCAGGTTTTGCCGTCGCCGGTTCCCGTAGTGTTGTTCCAGGTGAGGTTGTTGGGGATGGGGGACCATTCGACGGCGAAATTGCCGGTGACGCCGTTTAAGGTGCCTGTGGCGGTGCCGTAAATGTTGCCCGCAGCGTCGATGCTGTACGCATCAGATTCTGTCCACGTTCCGGCCGCAGGCAACAGTGGCTGAAGTTCGACAGCAGATGCGGCAGATCCCGACCAGAGAAGCGCATAAAGCAGCGAAGATGGAACTGTACGCTGCCCGGATCCGACTTGTTCAAGGCCGTTAGTTCCCAATGCTCCCGATGAAGCGAACCCCGCGGGATTTAGATCGACCGCTGATGCTGCCGTGCCGTACCAGAGGAAAGCATGATCAACGCCCAACCCGCTCGGCTTCGCAAGACCGACTTGTTGGAGGCCACTGACGCCGACGGCATCCGAAACACTAAAGCCAGCGGGATTCAGGTCAACCGCCGATGCGGCGGTGCCATACCAAAGCAGTGCGTGCTCATTATTCGATCCACTGGGGAATCCGGCGCCGACTTGTTCTGAGCTGCTGATGGCGAGGGCCTCCGAAAAGGCGAAACCTGCAGGATTCAGGTCGACAACGGATGCAGCTGTACCGGACCAAAGGGCCGCCTGGTTATCCACAGAGCCAACCTGCTGAACACCATCGGTGGCGTATGCTGCCGAAGAAACACCGATGGGACTCACGTCAGGAGTTAGGTCAACCACCGACGCCGCAGTGCCGTTCCAGAGAAGGGCATGATAGGGATAGGCAGAATCGACTTGTCCTTCGCCAACCTGCTGAGTGCCGTCTGTTCCAACGGCACGTGAGTCGACAAATCCGGCGGGAGTCAAGTTTACATAAGCGCCAGAAGGTTCCGACCAGAGCAGGGCCGCGATATTGGTGCCATTTGTCGCTGTAGCGACGACTTGACCCCCAGCGGCACCGTTCACACCCGTCTGATACCCAGCAGGCCCTGTCAA
>JBEKYH010000578.1:0-2799 GCA_049511115.1 Tepidisphaeraceae bacterium
GCGATGACGTGGAGAATTGGGGATCATGGGTTTCAAATGACGCTTTCGCCGGGGGTTCCCAATGTGATCCGCCGGCATGTGCGCGAATGGATTGAGCCGTGGCTGGCGCGGCATGATCTGACGCTGGCGGATATTTCCAATTGGGCGATCCACCCTGGCGGCCCGAAGATTCTCAGCGCCGCGGCCGAGGCACTGGGACTGCCCGAAACGGCGACGCGTTATTCGCGGGCGATTCTCCGCGAGCACGGGAATCTGTCGTCGGCGAGCGTGCTGTTTATTTTGCAGCGGATCGGGTCGGACGATGGCGCGGGAAAGTGCCTGGCGATCGGGCTGGGGCCGGGGTTGATGGCGGAGGGGATGATGCTGGAGAGGTGAAGATCGAGAGTGCGGAAAATCGACCATCAAGTCGCCCCCGGCGCCGGCCTCGTCGCCGGCGGCGAGCCCTTCAATCCCCCCACCTCCGCGGGATCGTGGACGACTTTGCCGAGCTTGCCTAGGGATTTGACCTCGTCAATCAGGCGCTGATCGACTGCGTCGCGGTGAACGTAATCCCCGGCCTGGGCGATCACTTTTTCATAGGCGCCCTCGGCGGTGTCGATGGTGACGGCCGGCGCGGGAGTCAGCGTCGACGTGGACATCATCGTGGGGGCGTTCATGCCGGCGCCGAAGTCGGCGGGGGCGACGGGGCGGCCGTCGAGGGAGCCGTCTTTTTTGTCGGCGATCATGTTGTCGGCGGCGTAGACATGGTCGGTGGTGGTGAATTCGCCAAGGAAATGGGGGCCGGAGCTGGGGCCGGCGATGAAGTAGTTGCCGATGACGTTGAGGGTGTGATCGGCGGCAGAGTGGCCGCCCACGAGGCCGACCGTGCCCCAATCGTAAATCACGTTGTTGATGTACTGAATCTTTCCCTTGGCCTTGGGGTTGCGGCTCTGGTTGTTGATGAAAAGGTTGTGGCTGAAGGTGACGCCATCGCACTGGCAGAGGCAGCCGAAGCGCTGGGGATCGATGCCTTCGCCGACGATGCAATATTGGATGGTGAGATTGGTGCTGGTGTTGAGGTCCATCGTGTCCCAGCGGCCCCACTCGACGGAGACGTGGTCAAAGATGATGTCGTGGCCGTTGGTGAGATTGACGGCGCTCTTGCGATCCTCGCCGGCGGACAATCCCTGGCGAAAGCGAATATAGCGGATGACCAGATCGTGCGAATCGGCCAGGGAAATCTCGGCGCCGTAGGTGCCGATGCCGGGGTCGGGAGCGCGGCGGGCGTTGATGGTGATGTTGCTGGAGATGTGCAGGGGCGACTTGAGCATGATGGTGCCGCCGACAGTGAAAATCACATTGCGGTTCTCCTGACTGACGGCGTCGCGGAGCGAGCCGGGGCCGGAGTCGTTGAGATTGGACACGGTGACGAGTTGGCCGTCGCGCCCTCCCGCGGCATAGCGGCCGTATCCTTCGGCGCTGGGAAAGGCGACCATCGGGGTCGGCGGCGCGTCGGGGGTCTGGGCGGCGGCAATTGCGGCGGTGAGAAGAAGGAACAGTGCTGCCGGGGTGATCGGCCTGGGAACCATAAAATATCTCCCAAAAGACGTGAAGTGCAAAAGAGGATTTAACCGCCAAGTCAGGAAAGCGCCAAGCGGTTTTTCGCGGATTTTTCATTTTTCGAGCCTACCGGAGTGGAGAAAAAGACACCGAGCCGGGAATTAAATTGACGGGATGGGGAATCGGAGTAAGCTCGCGAGGCACCAAACCATTGACGCTCCCGGGGGTGCGGACGCGGCGCCAACAGGGTTTAACCGAGACGGGAACCGGCGTTGAGCAAATTATTTAAGATCACTGGCAACCCCCGCCGCGCGCGGTCCATGCTGGCCGTGGCCGCGATGGTAACCGCGGCGGGCTTGGCGCGGCCGGCGATCGCCCTGGTGATTGATCCGACTTTTGATTCCAGCTTTTCCAGCCTGAGCAACGAGTCGCAGGTCGAAGGGGCGATCAACTATGCCATTGAGCAATTTGAAGAGGCTTACTCAAATCCGATCACGGTAAACATCACTTTCGAGGCGGAGAACACCACAAGTTTCGCCGGTGAAACTGAGCCGAATTATGTTTTCAGCTCCTACTCCAGTTTGCGGACGGCCTTCGTCGCCGATGCGGCGAGCACGGGAAATTCGAATCAGATGACAGCGGCGGCCGACAATTGGCCGGCGACGGACCCAACTGGAAAAGGAAGTGATTGGTATGTGCCCGGCGCGGAGGGAAAAGCGCTCGGCGTGGTCGCCGCAAACAGCCTGGGGGTCGATGCGACGATCATCTTCGGTTTTACGAGTTCCGACCCCTATGTGTATGATCCCTACGACCGCGCGGCATCGGAAACGGTCGATTTCATCGGTGTTGCCGAGCACGAGATCGCGCATGGGCTGGGGCGGGATGCCTTGCTGGGACAGCGCGACAGCAATCGCGCCGATTCTTATACGCCGCTGGACCTGTACCGGTTTAAGTCCGCCGGCACATTGGGTTTGACTTCGACCAACGGCGTTTACTATTCGATTAATAAAGGGGCGACCAATCTCAAAGCATTCGCTTCGAGTTCCGACACTTCGGATTGGAACGGCACCAGTTCCGGCAGTTACATCCCCGACAGCTTTAACGCCATTTCCGATGCCAGTATCGCCAACACCCTGACGCCGGTGGATATCACCGAGATGGACGGGCTGGGCTTTAACCCCAATTCCACCAACTTGACCTGGAATGGAGGCAGCGGCGACTTCCTGACGGGCAACGGCTGGTCGAGCACGACGGAGTCGA
>JBEKYH010000579.1:0-4056 GCA_049511115.1 Tepidisphaeraceae bacterium
TGATTGTCCCGTGAATGTGGACATGGCCAGTTATAAAGCGGAGTTTCTCAGTCACTATTACGAGGGACGGGTACGCCCGCGCCATGCCTACGCGTTCGGCTGGATTCATATCTGGTCTAGAATCGCCTCGCTCGCCCCATCGCTGGCAAATCTTGCCACTCAAACACCGGGGCTTAGCTCCATCGCAAAATGGATCGCCGGCGTGCATCCGAGGCGAAAAATTCCGCCGTTTGCGCCGCAATCGTTCAAGCAGTGGTTTCGCTCGCATGAAGCGAAGAATCCGGCAGGAGCCCCGGTTGTCTTGTTTGCCGATACGTTCAACAATTTCTTTCATCCCGACGTGGCGATCGCCGCGACGGAAGTCTTGGAGGTCGCGGGCTTCCGAGTTGAAGTTCCCATGAGCGACGTGTGCTGCGGCCGGCCGCTTTATGATTATGGGTTTCTCGGAATGGCCGAGCGCTGGTGGACGGATCTGCTTGGCAAACTGCGGCCGTACGTGCAGGCGGGCATTCCGATGGTCGTCCTGGAGCCGAGTTGTTGGGCGGCGTTCAAAGACGAACTTCCCAACCTGATGCACGGCAACGAAGATGCCAAGCGCCTCGGCGATCTGACCTATACACTGAGCGACTTTCTTCGCACAAAAGCGCCTGACTACGCCATTCCAAAATTGAATCGCAGGGCGATCGTACACGGCCATTGCCATCAAAAGGCGATCGACGCGCTGAACGACAAGGAATTTGGAAAACTGTTCGCCGAAAAAGCGATCTTCGAAAAGATGGGGATTGAACACAAACCGTTGGAGGCCGGCTGCTGCGGAATGGCCGGGGCGTTCGGCTACGAAAAGGAAAACGATCATTACCACGTGGGAGTCGCCGCCGGCGAACGGGTGCTGCTGCCGGAAGTGCGTCAGGCCGCCGATGACGTTTTGATCATCGCTGATGGATTCAGTTGTCAGGAGCAAATCGAGCAGCAAACGGACCGCGCGGCACTGCATACCGCCCAGGTTTTGCAAATGGCGATTCGCCAACCAGCGGCCCCTTCGTCCGGACGGCCGGAAGCTTCCATGATCGCCCAGCGAAAGCGTTCCCAAAGCGTCGCCATGACAAAGACGCTATTGGTATTAGGCGTCGGCGCGCTGGCGGGAGTCATGGCGTTGAAATCAATCGCCAACCGTCGAAACGGGGAGCCGCAATGAAGCGCGTGGGAACCAATACCGTGGCGGTGGTGACCGGCGCTTCAGGGGGTGTCGGTCGCGCGACGGCACGATTGCTCGGCGAGCGCGGTGCAAAAATCGCCCTCCTGGCCCGCGGACGAGATGCTCTGGAAGCTACCAAGAAAGAGGTTGAAGAGCGCGGAGGGCAGGCCCTGGTCATTCCTACGGACGTAAGTCAATTTGACCAGGTCCAATCCGCCGCGGACGCCGCCGAGCGAGAATTCGGGCCGGTCGACCTCTGGATCAATAACGCCATGGTCTCCATGTACAGCCCGTTTTTGAAGATGGGTCCGGATGAATTCAAGCACATTGTCGAGGTAACGTTTCTCGGGGTCGTGTATGGAACGAAATGCGCCCTGCAGCGCATGAGCCAGCGAGATCGTGGCAAAGTTATTCAGGTCGGCTCCGCACTCGCGTTTCGCTCGATCCCATTGCAGAGCGCCTATTGCGCCAGCAAGCACGCCATTGAGGGATTCACCGAGTCGCTCCGCAGCGAGTTGATCCATCAAAAGAGCAACGTGCGCCTCACCGTCGTCAACATGCCGGCATTGAACACGACGCAGTTCACCTGGACGAAAAACAAAATGCCCAATAAGGCTCGTCCGACCGGCACGATTTATCAGCCCGAGGTCGCCGCGGATGCAATTCTTTTTGCCGCCGAGCACGATCGTCGTGAAGTGATGGTCGGGTACACGACCGTCGAAGCCACGCTCGGCGAGAAGGTCATTCCGGGCCTGCTGGATCACTATTTGTCTAAAGCCGCCTGGGACGGCTCGATGTTGCCCGAACCCGTCGATCCGGCCCAGCCGGACAATTTCTGGAAGCCCCTCCCCGGCGATCACGGTGCGCACGGAAATTTTGATTCCGTAGCTCATTCTTTCAGCCCGCAGCTTTGGGCGACGAAACATCGCTCGGCGATCTGGGGAAGCCTGGCGGTTGCGGGCGTTGCCCTGTCGTCATGGCTGGTGCGCGACCGGCGGACAAACCATAAATGAGAGCGATCCAATGAAATCCGTCAAATCACCAGGTCTGCCTCTAATGGCCGTGGGAATTGCCGCCGGCCTCGCTGGCACGGGGGTAATGATGGCGATGCGGTCATTTGACGAGCGGTACGCTCCGCAGACCATTCCAAAGGCAAGGATAGATCCCGGGGAATATGTCGCGGCCAAAGTGGTTCGTGCCGGGCGGTTATCTCACGCGTTGTCTCAATTCCTCCAACCAGCCGCGGCGCTGACTGCGCACACGACCTACGGCATCGCTTGCGGCCTGTTGTACGTCGTAATTCGTGGTCCGAAGCGTTACCGCTCTGCCCTGGGCGAAGGGATCGCGTTAGGCGCCGCCGTGTACGCGGCCGGTTATCTGGGCTGGCTGCCGGCGCTGGGATTACAAAGACCCGTATGGAAACAAAAGTTTCCAGAGGTATTCGGGGAAATATTCCGCCATCTCGCATACGGCGTGGCGACAACTGCCGCGGGTGGCCTGCTAATCAAAACATCCAATGGGGAAGAGCTGACGTGATGAAATCAGAAATGCTTACCAACCTCGCCGGACGCCGCGAATGGGCCGAATGAAATCATGTCCATCACCGTCGGCCAATACGTCATGAAACGAATGCAGGAATGGGGAGTCGAGCGCATTTACGCATACCCTGGCGACGGCATCAACGGCCTGCTCGCCGGGTTGCGCAAGAATGACGACAAACCTCGCTTCATTCAAGCCAGGCACGAGGAACTCGCGGCTTTCATGGCCTGCGCTCACGCGAAATTCACAGGCACGGTTGGAGTCTGCATGGCCACCAGCGGGCCGGGCGCGATTCACCTGCTCAACGGCCTTTACGATGCCAAAATGGACCATCAGCCCGTGGTAGCGATAGTCGGCCAGTCCGCGACAACCGCCATCGGCAGCCAATATCAACAGGAAGTCGATCTCCAATCGCTATTCAAGGACGTGGCCGGCGAGTATTGCGTGACCGTTGCGAGTCCAGCCGCGGTTCGCCACTGCATCGATCGCGCCTTTCGGATCGCGATGGATCAGAAGTCGGTCACTTGCGTGATTTTTCCAAAGGACATTCAGGAGGAATCCGCCGTTGCCGAACCGCCGCAGAAACACGATCACGCGCTCACGGGCCTCGGGTGCCCCGTGCCTCACATGATCCCGCGCGATTCCGATCTCTCGGCGGCGGCCAGGATTCTGAATGAAGCAACCAAAATCGCCATGTTGGTCGGCGCCGGCGCGCTCGAAGCGCAGGAAGAAGTCCTGCAAATCGCCGATCTGCTCGGCGCGGGCGTGGCCAAGAGCTGGCTCGGCAAGGCGGTCGTGCCGGAGGAAATTCCATTTTGCACAGGGCACATCGGCCTGCTCGGCAGCAAGCCGAGCTGGGACTTGATGCAGGGATGCGACGCGCTCCTGGTCGCCGGAAGCAGTTTTCCGTATGGAGAGTTCTACCCCAAAGCCGGGCAGGCCAAAGGGGTGCAAATCGACATCGACGGCCGGCTCCTGAGCTTGCGATACCCGATGGACGTGAATCTCAAGGGAGATGCCCGCCAGACCCTCAAGGCGCTCATGCCGCTCATCAACCGCAAGACCGAACGCTCATGGCAGAAGACGGTCATTGCCGGCGTCACCGAGTGGTGGAAAGTCGTTGAGGGCCGCGCTCACACCGATGGCAACAATGGCCTGCTCAATCCCGAGCGCGTCTTCTGGGAACTGAGTCCGAGGCTGCCGGACCGATGCATCCTCTCTGCCGACAGCGGCACAACCGCCAACTGGTACGCCCGCGATCTGAAAATTCGCCGCGGCATGATGGCCAGCGGCAGCGGCAATCTCGCCAGCATGGGCGCTGC
>JBEKYH010000580.1:0-2759 GCA_049511115.1 Tepidisphaeraceae bacterium
GTCGTCGGTCTCCAGCGGGGCCGGTTTCAGTCCGCGCAGGGGGACGGGCGGTCGGGATGGGGCCGGGCGCGTGGTCATTCGCCGCCTCCGTCGTCTCCATAAAGCTGCACGGCCGCGATGGCGCGGTAGTGGCCGTCGCGCTGCATCAGCTCGGCGTGCGTGCCGCGTTCGGTGATGCGGCCGCGCTCGACGACCAGAACGATGTCGGCCTGTTTCACCGTGCTGATGCGATGGGCGATGACGAACGTGGTGCGGCCCTGGAGCGTGAGGCGCATGCCGCGGCGGATAAGATCCTCGGTCTCCGGATCGATCGAGGCGGTTGCGTCGTCGAGGATCATCACGCGCGGATTGCTGAGGATGGCGCGGGCGATGGCCAGACGCTGCTTTTGCCCGCCGGAGAGACTGCTGCCGCGCTCCGTCAGCACCGTTTCATAACCCTTGGGGAGGGCCTCGATGAAATCATGTGCCTGCGCCAATCGCGCGGCGGCTTCAATTTCGCCGTGACCCGGAAGCGACTGGCCTGCCGCGTCGAGAACATGGGGCCGGCCGTAGGCGATGTTGGCGGCGACGGTGTCACTGAAGAGATAGGTCTCCTGAAACACGAAGGCGATTTCGCTGCGCAGGCTCGAGAGCGTGACATCGCGGAGATCAACGCCGTCGATCAAAACGCGGCCGCCCTGCGGGTCGTAAAAGCGGCTGATTAAGTTGACGAGCGTGCTCTTGCCGGAGCCGGTCGGGCCGACCAGGGCGACGATCTTGCCGGCGGGAACTTTGAAATTGAGGTCGTGCAGTACCGGTTTTTCCGGGTCATAGCCGAAGGTGACGTTTTCAAAGACGACCTCGCCGCGACCGGGCGGCAGGGGGAGTGCCTGCGGGCTTTCCGGGACGGCGGGGCGAGCCAGCAGCACTTCGTACAACCGGCGCGATGAGACGATGGCGTTTTGATATTGCTCGTTGATGGTGGCCACCTGCTGCAATCGCGCCAGGATCGCGGCCATTGCCGTCGAGAGAACCATGAGATCGCCCGCCTTGAGGCTGCCGCGCAGGAGGAGAATGCCGCCGACGAGGAACAGCGACAAATGGCTGGCTGTCGCAATGGAGCGGATGACCGGCTGAAAATCAGCGAAGAGGCGGATGCGCTTCAGCGTCCGCTTGAGAAATTCATCGCAATTTGTGCTGTATTTGCTGATCTCCTGCTGTTCTGTGGCAAACGCCTTGATGACGTGCACGCCGGCGATGTTCTCCGCGAGGATGGAGACGTTGCGGTCCTGCGCTTCCATCACGGATTTTCCGACCGGCTGGACCTTTTTGCTGAATTTCAGGATGTAGTACGTCCACAGCGGCAGCGGCAAAAGCATCAGCAGCGCGAGCCAGGGATTGATCCAGAAAACCAGCACGATGTAGAAGATCACAATCAGCGCGATATCGAGCGTGGTGATGATGGCCGTCTGCACGAAGGAGCGGACGTTCTGCAAATCGGATAGCGCGCGGTTGATGAGCTGGCCGGTGCTGATGGCGTCGTGAAAGCTGAAGCCGACGCGCTGGAGTTTATCGTATACGCCCTCGCGGATGTAGTAGACGAGGTTCATGCTCATCTTCACGTTGGCCACCTCGCGCAGGTAGCGGAAGAAGACCATGGCGACGATCAATCCGGAAAGGATCGCAATGACATGGCGAAGCTGGGCGACGACCGGATCGGCGCCCTGGAGCCAATGGAGCACGCCCCACACGCCAAAGTCGCCGGAGGAATGGAGCAATTGAATGAAATTGATGGCTTTCCCAGTGGCTTTGGTGGTGGCAGCTTCGATCACATCCGACGCCGCCAGGTAAAGGCAGGCCAGCAGCACATACCCGTAGACCGGCCGCACGAAACGGAACATCCACAGGAAAAGCTGGGCGTTGGTGGCCTGTGGAGATTCCAACCACGAGGCGGCGTCCTGCGCCGGCTCATGGGCCTTTTCTCCTGGCGTCAGGTCAACCGACGCATTTGCTTCCAACAACTTAGCCACTTGGGTTGTTCCGGGTTGAAAGGGGCCAACGCTACCGAATGGTGGAAGGGTGCGTCAATACGGATGCGAGGAAAATTTTGTGACGTGAGGCGAGAATCCTCGAAACCTCGGCGAAACAGGCGATCTGGTAGGGCGGGGGGAGGAATGAACGCCGAGAAACGCCGAGACGCAGAGGAAGAAACGCCGAGAAAGCGTTCCGAGCGCCCAAAATCTAGCAGACGGAATGCGGATTGGCGCGCTCGAAGCGGAGGATTCGACGCAGCCGAATTGCTGGGTAAACAAGGAGCAAGGGAATCGTTAAGGCCACCGGAAATGCGAGGTAGAAGTAAATGTGGCCGGCCCACATCAGGCCAACATTATTCCAAACGCCATACTCTCCGTGAACAAGTTCGAAGCCCAGCGTCCGATGATCAACCGAGTCCAAGGACTGCTGCCGTGGTCTGTGGGCGGGGTCTCGTAAAAACTGCTGTCGTTCCTGAGGAGTATCAAGCCAATGAATGCGTCGAACTACGAGGGAAACGCGGTCGATACCGATATCGACTTCGCTCTCGCGGCTCGATGAAAACAGACTCCAGACGAATCCCTGATCGGACGCTACAAAGGTCCAAGCCCATGAAACGGCTAGGCTAATCGACAATGCCAACGAAAAAGCAATCAACGTTTTGGCGAGCCATTGGGATCGCAATATCACGACTGCGATTATATCAAGAGGCATGACATCGCAAGAGTTGTTTCCGTCCGACATGGGGG
>JBEKYH010000581.1:0-2739 GCA_049511115.1 Tepidisphaeraceae bacterium
GGTCTACTATCGAGGAGGGAGATGAGGGCAATCGTCAACAGCATATTCGCAACTCTCGGTCCACAGGAAGAACCCTCACCACGACCCACTCCCAGAGTACATGTAGAGGGGGAAATACGGTGAAATCCCTCGCCCTTCATCTCGCTCCGCCTCACGGATTCGGCACAGTCGTTATCCGGTTATAGTCTTCCCAATGGGCGTTCATGATGTCGATCTTGGTTTTGAGCTGGCCCGCCACATCCGGGCCGAGGAGCATGATGTCTTCCTCGTCGGCGGTCTTGGCGTGATAAATCAGATCGGGCGATTTCTTGAGAAGGTCGATCATGGCCGCGCTGTTGTCGATCTCGTTGCGGGCGATTTCCAGGATCATCTGCCGGTCCCATGACGGGCCGGCGCCCAGCGGGGGATTGCCATCGGGCGGCGCGTTGCGGCTTTTGATGTATTCCAGGGCGGCCTGATAATTCACGGCGTCGCGCGCGTTGGCGCAAAGGCAAAGCGTCATCTGCAGGCGGAGATCGAGGTCCTCGTAGGGCGCTTGCTTTTCGGCGGGGAGCGCGGCGATTAGGTCGGCCAGATGCCGCCGGGCGGTCTTGATCTGCGGCTCGACGTAATTGAAGACATTGGTGATCGACATGCGCCCGGCCCAGCCCTTGTAAAGCTCCATCGCCTGGTTGTCCGTGAGGTCGTCGGCCTGATCCTCGCTGCGGGCCTCGAAGAGAAATTTGCGATAATACGCCTTCTGGTCGGCGGGCAATTCATTGGGAAAGGGCACGAACGGCCGCGTGATCCAGCGCTGATGCACGCCGCCCATGTTGAAGGGGTAGCACCATTTCAAGACGCTGGCGACCTGAGCGGCATTGGCCAGCGGCTCCCATACGCCGATGAGGTTGTCGGCGTTCTCCTCGCCGACCTGTTGGACCGCCAGGTCGTGAACAAGCTGCGCCTGGGCGAGGGTCGTTCGCGCGGGATGGGCGGCGAATAGCTGGAAGACAGCGGGGTATAAACCTTCGCAGCCCAGGGGAATGCCGAAGTTGAGGCGCGGCGCCGGCGACGACAGGGCAGCGCGCAGATTGGCGACGGCGTCAATCGGGCGGGGAATTCCGCGCACGGGATAGTAAAAACCGTTGGGGTCGCCGCTGGAAGCGTTGGCGAGGAAGGGAGCGGCGCTGGGCGCTTCAAAATTGTCGATCGCCAGCCCGGCGGGAAGCTGGCGGGCGAGACCCTGCGGGTCGGCGAATGTCGGCGTCATCCATTCTTCGGGGTTGATCTGGTAGAGGCGGATTTGAATCCGGCCGCCGCCATCGCGAGCGCCGTCCTGCATGGCCGTCAAAAAGTCGCGCACGCGATCGGCCATCGGCCGGGCCTTGAATCGGGCCGGGCCGTTGGCGCCGGGATAGAGGGACGGCGCCCAATCGATGCCGGAGCCGGAATCGGTGGTGAGGAATTCGAACAGGGTAATCTCGGGGCAGCGCTTGGCCAGCTCCGCGAGGCACTGGCGATAGAGGGCCAGGACCTGCGGCTCATCCACGCTGGGCGCGAAGCGCGGCACGCGCGAGCGATTGGGTTGATCCACGCGCGGGCCTCGCCACAGGGGATGGTCCGTGAACGCTTTCTCGGGCAGGACCTGCGGCTCGTTCGACAGATAGACGCCTTGCAGGCCGTACTTTTTCAGGACGGCGCAGCGCTGGATCAGGATGCCGGAGATCTGGGCGGCGTAATCAGCCGAGACATAGGGGCGAAGTTCATCGGGCGGGAAGACTTTCAGCAGGCCGGGGTGCTCGACGTACCAGGCGGGATAGGGATCGCCGGGGGTGTCGTATTCCCACTGGGCGCGGGGGAGGTCGGAGGTGACGACCATGTGCGTCGCGCCCAGGGATTTGGCGGTCGCGGCGGCGCGATCGAAGGCGGCGAGGTCCGCGGTCTGGCAGTTGAAGATGATGGTGCTGAAGGGGAGGGATGGGGTTGCCGCTGATGGCGCGGGTTGGGCCAACGCGCAAGCCGGAAACAAAAGAGACAAAACCGCGCCTGCGCCCGGCCATTTAGGGCCTCTGCGTCCGCCCCCGGTATACCGGGGGAGGATTGAGGAGGGGGTTAGCCGCAGCCTGCCCTGTCGCGGGGTGTGGCATTCTTGACCGCTCCGGCTCAGCCCCCTCCCTAACCCTCCCCCGGAATACCGGGGGCGGGGAAATAGGGGCACGGCCGAAGTTAGGATGTTCTGAAGGTACGGAACGAGCGCCGCGCGTGCTGATTTGAAATTCATTTTTGCTAAGCCGCCGGGGTTTGGGTTGTCGTGGTCTGCGTCACGTCCACCAGGTCGTTCTCCGCCGGTGCATCCGCGGTGATCTTGCCGAGCGGCACTAGCGGCTCGTCGCACGCATCGGGGTCGAGGAACCCAAACGCGTGCGGGGGCTTGATGACGCGCACGCCCTTGGCCCGCTGGTCCTCCTCGATCTGATCGTGCAGCGATTTCATGCGCGTCCAGTGAGCGCGCGGGCGATAGTGATGCTCGGCATGGAAGCCGTTGTTGAACCAGACGAAATTGTAGAGTTTGTTGTAGCTGCTGACGCCCCAGGCGATGGGGACATCGGGATTGCCGCCGAAGTGCTCGAAATAGCCGTTCAAATAGGACAGACAATGGCCGAAATACCAGAAGAGCATGAAGAAGAGCAGGAATTTCCAGCTCAGGATGAACATCGTGAGCATGGTCAGGCCGGTCAGGCCCATCTCCACATAAGCCCA
>JBEKYH010000582.1:0-2732 GCA_049511115.1 Tepidisphaeraceae bacterium
CGGAAGCAGTTTTCCGTATGGAGAGTTCTACCCCAAAGCCGGGCAGGCCAAAGGCGTGCAAATCGACATCGATGGCCGGCTCCTGAGCTTGCGATACCCGATGGACGTGAACCTCAAGGGGGACGCCCGCCAGACCCTCAAGGCGCTCATGCCGCTCATCAATCGCAAGACCGAACGCTCATGGCAGAAGACGGTCATTGACGGCGTAACCGAGTGGTGGAAAGTCGTTGAGGGCCGCGCTCACACCGATGGCAACAACGGCCTGCTCAATCCCGAGCGCGTTTTCTGGGAACTGAGTCCGAGGCTGCCCGACCGATGCATCCTCTCCGCTGACAGCGGCACAACCGCCAACTGGTACGCCCGCGATCTGAAAATTCGCCGCGGCATGATGGCCAGCGGCAGCGGCAATCTCGCCAGCATGGGCGCTGCGGTTCCTTATGCCGTCGGCGCGAAATTCTGTTTCCCCGAGCGTGTATGCATCGCCGTCACCGGCGACGGCGCCATGCAGATGAACGGCCTGAACGCCTGCATCACCGTCGCCAAGTACTGGAAAGAATGGTCCGATCCACGATGGATCACACTGGTGCTGAACAATCGCGATCTGAATCAGGTTACCTGGGAGCAGCGCATCATGATGGGCGACATCAAATTCGCTCCCAGCCAGGAATTGCCGGACTTTCCGTACGCTCAGTTCGCCGACTCGATCGGCTTGCGCGGAATCCGGGTCGAGAAGCCCGAGCAACTGGCTGATGCATGGGATGCCGCGTTGAGCAGTGATCGCCCGGTGGTATTAGAGGCGATCACCGACCCCGATACCCCGACAATTCCGCCGCACATCACGTTGAAGCAGGCCAAGAATTTCACCGAGACGATTCTTCGCGGCGATCCAAACGAAGCAGGCATCGTCAAGCAGGCGATCAAAGGCATGGTCCAGAGTTTGATTCCGCATCACGCGGAAAAGTAAGGCAGCACGATCAGAGGCGGAACTGCTTGGAATCCGCCTCCTTGAACGTCATGCCGTGGCCGGGGCGGGCGCGATCGGGGCAAAGTGATCCATGCACCGGATCGAGCCCTCCGTCAAAAAGCATGCGATCGATGCGGTTGTGATCGTGAAAATATTCGACGTGTCGCACGGCCTCCGCGGCGCAACCAACGTGTGCATGCAATTGCGGCGCGCAATGGGCCGAGAGGGGCATTCCAAACGCGTCGCACAGTGCGGCGACTTTCAAAAACCCCGTATATCCGCCGCATCGAGTGACATCTGCCTGCAGGCAATCGACTGCGCCGGCCTGCAACATGTCGCGGAAATAGCCAATGGTGTCGCCATATTCGCCGGCCGCAATATCCATCCCCCCCGGCCCGCGATCGCGCAGCAAGTGCAAGCCCTCCAGATCATCCGAGGGACGTGGCTCTTCAAACCAATGGACGCCACATTCGCCCGCAAATCGTTCGGCCATCGTCAGCGCCTGCTTGCGCGTGTATGCGCCGTTGGCGTCAACGAACAGCTCAGTCTTCTCCCCAATCGCCTTTCGAGCAGCCCGGACCCGTGACAGGTCGGCGGCGGCGTGGCGACCGACCTTCATTTTGACCCGTTCAATTCCCCCGGCCGCCCACCCTCCCAATTGTTCGGCAAGTTGTTTCTCGCTGTAACTGGTGAATCCGCCGCTCCCATAGACGGCAACCGCGTCGCGCACCGGCCCGAACAGATCGACCAGGGATACGCCCAACAGTTTTGCCTTGAGATCCCACAACGCCACATCGACTGCCGAAATGGCCATCATTCCCACGCCGCCCTTGCCGATGTTGCGAAGCCGCTCGCCCATCTCCCGCCAGTTTCCCTCGATCGAAAAGGCCGATCGATTCAGGACGGCCGGCCGGAGGGTGTCGAGGATGATCGCCTGCGCGGCGGGAGCCGCGTAAGTCCATCCAAGGCCCGTTGTTTCGGCGGCAAAGACGTGTACAACGATCAAATCCGTATGATCCCAATGCAGCGTCCCGTCTGATTCGGGAGCATCCGTGGGAATTCGATAAACCTCCGCCTGAAGGCGATCAATATATGCCAAGAAAGTGGCGTTCATTTTCCCTTACGACTTGTTGAACTGCTTCTTCAATTCGATCTTCGCCTGCTCCAAAATCTTTTTGCGCCCTGCCGGGAGGTGCCTGCCGGCCCGGTTGATGTAGAAGGCGAGCATGGACATGGCGGACCGATACGGCTCGCTCTTACGATCGCTGCTGGTTTGGGCCGAGTGTTTCAACGACGCTGCAATTCGAGATGGGTCGTCCCATGTAAAGACGCCTTCTTCAAGTGCCAGCGCATGGCTTTCGCGCGTCACGCGGTCGGACCATTTCTTCGTCCCTTGAGCCATTTGCTTGACCCTAGGATCAGAACCCAGCGGGATCAACGCGGTACGGCTTTTCCCGATAGCGCAATTGCGGCCTTAAAGCTTTTCCTGATGGCGCTGGAATGAAAATAAAGCCGCGTCAGCGTTTTCGCGCCCCAGAATCACATCGCGGAGTAATTGAGCCGCGATCAGGCTGAACGTGATGCCGTTAATCGGCCGCGCCGTCTCCATCAAATGGCTCCGTACCTGCTTGAGCAGATCTCTGCCCTTATCGGCCGGGAGCGTCTTGACGAGATGCTCCTCGGCCGCGGTCAAAACGCCTTTGAGCCGGCAAACTACCAAATCATTGATCAAGTGAACGTGCACGTCCTTGGGCCCACGCCCCATGTA
>JBEKYH010000583.1:0-2720 GCA_049511115.1 Tepidisphaeraceae bacterium
CCTGGCGGGGAGCGAGTCGAAAGTGAAGCGGCCGTCGGCGCGGGTGGTTATCGTGGCGGTGCGATCGTCCATAATCGTGCGATTGAACGCGCCGGCGCTGACGCGGACTGACGCGATCGGCACTCCTGCCTCGTCGACAACGCGACCCGTGATGTGGTGGCCTTTCTCGGTCATGTGCGCGGCGACTTTCGCCGGCTCATCTTTAGTCCCTAGCGCCGCAATATTCACGGCCATCGGCGCCCACCCGTCCGCCCGAACAATGATCTGGACCGGTAACTGGTTGAATTGCATTCCATCAAGTCGGAACGCGCCAGCGGCGTCGGTGTTGACTGTCTTTTTAGTTCTTGAGGAAATGCCTCGGTAAAAGATCTCGGCTTGGGCGATCGGCTTGCCATCGGCGTCCACCACCGTACCAGCGACGGATCCGCCCGGCGGCTTCGCCAGGGTCACGAAGTTGAGCGTGCCCTGGGGCTGCGAAGGCCACAATGTTATGTTTCCCCAGTCGCTCTGGTAAGAATCGTCGCCGTCGACCAGGACGCGCAGGGGCTCTATGAGCGGCAGGTGATCGAATTTAAAGGCGCCTTCGGAGTTGGTTGTGACGTAATCGAGCGGGTTGCCATTTTCCCCTTGATAGACATTCAAGCCCATGCCGACGACAGGGTTTCCGTTGGCGTTGGTTATCTTCCCGCTCACGGAGCCGCCGGCGGGAAGAGAGAAGCTCACGGTATTGTCGGTTGCGGTATCGAGGTTGATTGTCTTGACGACGTTGGCTTTCCCGGGCGCGGTCGCCTCGACGATGCATGACACCGGCGGCAAGGACGCGATGGTCACACCGCCTTCCGCGTCCGTGTGAGCATCGGCAAGCGGATGGGCGCGGATGCGGAAGTGCAAGGTGGCGCCGGAGATCGGCGTGCCGTCTGCTTCGGAGGTCACTGTTATGTGCAGAATCGATAGACCCTGTTGTTGCGGCGGCGAAATATTCGGCTGCTGTTGTCCGCGCAGTCGGGTTCCCGGCAGGACTACCGCCGCGACGATCAGCACCGCAGCCAGAGCGGCGCGCGAGAGGCGCGACGAGCGGGGAAGGCTTGGGTCCATGATACGCCGCATTCGGTTGCCCAGCGGGTGCATCGGCTCGGCCAGGGACAGCGCCCCGCGCAAGGGGAACGGCGCGGCTAAATGCTCGGCGGCGGCGAGGATGGTGTTGCAGTAGTCGGCCCCGCCGGCGATTCCCTGGGCGAGGACTGTGTCGTCGCAGCATTCCTCGCGCGTGCGCCGAAATTCGCGGCCCAGCAGCCATATTAATGGGTTGAACCACCAGACGATGAGAGCCAATAGCTGGAGGATGGTTGCCAGCGTGTCGCGGCGGCGATGATGGGCGAGTTCATGGGCGAGAACGGCGTCGAGGCTTTGGGGAGCGAGGCTGTCAGCGACGGCCTGGGGGAGCATGACGACCTGGCGAAGAACGCCGAAGGCCATGGGGGGAATTCGGTCAGGACTCAGGAGCAACCGGCGGGGTGGCGGGATGTTCAATCGGTGCGCGATCGCGGTCATTCGTTCGTATGCGGGGCCTTCGCTGAGTCGTTTGGCGCGGTGCGCGAGCCGGCGAAGCCGCAGAAGCCCGATGCCGACGGCACACGCTACGACGAGCGAGCCGGCGGCGTGGGCGAGCATTAGCAATGCCAATCCGGTCAGGCGCGGCGCGGGAGGCGACGCAGCGGCGGAATCGATTTTCACGGGTGGAGAGAACGGTGGTGTTGAGAGAGAGGTCAGAGTTGGCACTTCAAGAGAGCCTGTCGGCTCGGACGGCGCGGGTAGCGCGGCGAGCGGCGTTGGCGGTAGCTGCACGGATATTGTGGGGCGCTGGACCTGGACGGCGGGAAAGACGCCGAACGGGCTGGGAAGCATCGGGGGGACGAGGAATTTCAGCATAGCGACCAGCAGCACCGCCGCGCGGAGCGGCGCGGGCCAGCGACGTGCAAATCGCAGCAGTGCCAGAGCGATTACCGCCACGAGACTAGCTTCCCACGTCGCACGGAAGACATATTCCCGCCACACCACGGCGGCGCCGTTCAGGTTGAGGATGAGGGCGTGCATTATGGCTCCTTGTCGCGAGGCGTCTTCCTTTGCTGATCCACCAGATCGTCGAGCAAACTGCGTAGCTGCGCGATCTCGCCGGCGTCGGGGGCGCGGCCGGCGAACAGAGACGAGACGAGCGAGACGGCGTTCCCCCCGAACACACGATCGAGCATGTTGGCCACGAGCCGGCGGTAGGTCGGCTCGGGCCGGCGCGTGGCGGCGTACACAAACGCCTTGCCGCGCTTGCTGACGGCGGTGACGAGCTTTTTCTCTTCCAGCCGTTTGAGAAGTGTGACAACCGACCCGTGGGCCATGGGGCGGAAGGCAACCAGTCCCCTGCGAATATCGGCCGCCGTGGAGGGACCAAGCCGCCAGACCAGGGCCAGGACATCCAGCTCCGCCGCCGGCAGCTCGCCGGGCGAATCGTCGCGGGGGTGCGGACGTTTGCGTCGATCCATGTCCCTAGAATATAGACGGGCGTCTACTTTCGTCAAGAAAAAAATTATGCTGATTTTTTCGCATGCAGCGACGGCGGCTGTTGAAGCGGGACAGGTCCGGGACCTGTCCCGTTTTCTGCGCCTGCGCGGAGCTGGGCCGAAAGAGTTGTTGAATGATTGGTAAACGGCGACGAAGCTGCTGGTAAT
>JBEKYH010000584.1:0-2716 GCA_049511115.1 Tepidisphaeraceae bacterium
CCGCATGGCACCAGCGCAGCAACGTCAGGCAACGCGGCGTGGACTGGCAATTCAAAGTCGGCGACGCACGCGTCAAACTGAAGTCGGTTTACCCTAAAATCATTGTGTGACAATGCACTAGAGGTGGTTTTGAAACCACCCCTAAAGTCGGTCTTCAGTGCTGCTGCTGCTGTTGTTGCTGCTGGTGCTCGATCTGCTGGTTGACCATTTCGCGATGCATGACGCCGGCGGCGCTGGCAAAAGCCAAATCCAAGGAATCAATGCGCTCGGCGGCCAGCTCTGATGGGATGGAGGGAAGCTCCTCGCTGTGGACGGTGACCTGGATGGTCTCCTTGGAGTTGCCGGTGTATTGGCCGCGGTTGGGGGGCACATCGCGGTAATCACGGCCGATGGCAACCTTGACGAAATTTCCGCCGACGACGCAGCGGTTGGTCGGGTCAAAGCCCACCCAGCCCGCCGAGGGGAAAAGCAATTCGCACCAGGCGTGCGTCTGCGTGAAGCCGCGGAAGCGATTGGCGTCGGGATGGACGAAGCCGCTCACGTAGCGCGCGGGGATTTTCATCGCCCGGGCCAGGCCGATGAAGAGGTGAGTGAAATCCTGGCAGACCCCCGCGCCGCTGGTGAGAACGTCGGTGATGGGGCTGGCCGAGGTAGTGACGCCTTTTTTGTAGGTGAATTTATCGTCGATCAGGTGGAGGATGCGCAGGGCCAATTCGCCCAGGCTCATGCCGGGCTCGGGGGAGAGAAACTGGGTCAACGCCCGCAACTGCGGCGAATCCACCACGGGACCGCCGAACTGGAGATAATCGTAGAGGGCGTAATCGTAATCGTCCGGCGGCACGGGCCAGGTGTCGCGGAAGCGTTCGGGCTGCTTGTGGGGGCGATCGGTTTCGACCACGCTGGTGGCGATAATCCTCACCCGCGTGTGGGGCGGGGCGATGGAGAATGTGTGAACGGTGTTGCCGAGCCAGTCGAAATAGCTGGCCACCTGCGCGGGCGGGCCGAGGGCGAGGGTGAAGCTGAGGCGGTGCTGATCCTGCTCCTGGCGCGGGACCATGCGCAATTCCATGACGGTTTCGCTTACCGGGTCGGTGTAGACTAAATCGGTCTGATGGGTAATACGTAGCAGCATGATGGCCTTTGGTTAATGCAGGAAATAGGCCTTTTGGACGGCCATGGCCGCGTCGGAGAGAGCGGATTGAATGTTTTGCAGATACGCCGGCAATCCGTTGGCGAGAATTTCCTCCAGTTCGGCATATTCCATGTGCGCGTCGAGCCGGCCGAGGATGCGCTCGGCGGGGTCTATGAAACCGGGATTAACGCCGATGCGAATCTGGCTGATCGCCTGGTAGGCGGCGTGGACGCTGAAGCGCACGGAGCGGGGGAAACTCTTTTCCAGGAGCAAAAACGCGGAGACCTTCAGGGGATCCATGTCGCCTATGTGGCGCCGGCGGTAGGCCTCAATCGAGCAGCAGCAGCGCAGGACGGCCATCCAGTTGATGTTGCGGACGGTTGACTCGGCCATGGCCTCGGAGCTGGCGAGGATTTCGTGCTTGGTCTCAATGATGCGGCAGGTGACGTCGGCGCGCTCAAAATGCTTGGCAAGCTGAGCAAACTGCCAGCGCTGGTCATGGGCCATGGTCTGGTCGGTCAGGCCCTGAAACAGCATGGAACTGTTCATGATCGACCGCCAGAAACCGTCGGGCGATTCGTCGTAGCGCTGGTGGGCTTCCTCGGAGCGGATCGACCAGTACAGGGTGTTGAGCGACTCCCACATTTCCGAGGAGATATTTTCGCGGATGCCGCGGGCGTTTTCGCGGGCCCGGCTCAGGCAGGAATAGAGGCTGTTGGGATTTTTGGCGTCAAAGGTGAGGGACTTTTGAATGGTCCAGCCAATTTGCTGATCAGGGTCCTCCGGCACATCCGGCAGGCGCAGGACGGTCAGAATATTCTGCCACAGGCGATTCTGCATCGAAGGGGCGAGATCGCCGACATCAATGAGCAGATTGGCGTTGACGAGCAGCAGCCGCGCGACATGCTCGGAGCGCTCGACATAGCGGCTCATCCAGTACATGGCATCGGCGTCGCGCGCGAGCATGGGCCGCGGCGGGCGGTTGATCAGCACGCTGGCCGGAGCCACGGGCTGGATGGGGGCGGAGATTTCCTGTTCGGTAATGGCGCTCATGCGGTTTTCTCATCCTCCAGGACCCAGGTGTCCTTGCTGCCGCCGCCTTGGGAAGAGTTGACCACCAGCGATCCTTTTCGCAGCGCGACGCGGGTCAGGCCGCCGGGCATGACGACGACTTTTTCGCCGTAGAGAATGTAGGGCCGCAGGTCGATGCGGCGGCCTTCAAAGCGCGGGCCGCCGGGCGCATCCACGAGGCTGGGATGCTGGCTGAGCTGCACAACCGGCTGGGCGATGAAATTGCGCGGGTCGTCCTTGATCTTCTCGGCGAATTGATCGCGCTCGGCCTTGGGGGCCTGGTGGCCCATCAACATGCCGTAGCCGCCCGACTCGTTGGTGCTTTTTACGACCAGTTCGTGGAGATGCTCCAGGACATATTGACGGTCCTTGTCCCGTGCGCAGATGTACGTGGGCACATTGGGCAGGATGGCCTCCTGTCCCAGGTAGAATTTGATCATGTCGGGGACGAAGGGGTAGATCGCCTTGTCGTCGGCGACGCCGGTGCCGACGGCGTTGACGAGGGCGACATTT
>JBEKYH010000585.1:0-2710 GCA_049511115.1 Tepidisphaeraceae bacterium
ACGATCACCGTCGAGCCGCGCACGACGCTGCTCAACGCACTTCGCAATCACGTCGAGCCGGCCATCACCGGACCAAAGCTGGTCTGCGACATGGGGACCTGCGGCGGTTGCACGGTGCTGCTGGATGACAAGCCCGTGTACGGTTGCCTCACGCTGGCGATCGATGCGGTGGGACGAAAGATCACGACCACCGAAGGGCTTGGCAATCCGGACAAGCTAAGCCCGGTGCAGGCGGCGTTTGTCGAGAAGGACGCCATGATGTGCGGCTTCTGCACGCCGGGATTCGTGACCAGCGTCACCGGGCTTCTTAAGCACAATCCCAATCCGACGCTTGAGGAGATTAAGGAAGGCTGCAAGGGCAACTTCTGCCGGTGCGGAACTTATCCGCATATTTTCCAGGCCGCCCTTGAGGTGGCCAAGAGCGGCGCGAAGGTCTGACAATCAAAATCAGCTAACACGATCGGGGTAAACCGATATGGCTACGACACCCGCCTGGGGACCCAAAGATAAGCATAAATTGCTGAACACGAAAATTCCGCGCGTGGACGGCCCGTTCAAGACGACCGGTGCGGCGGTTTATACGCATGACGTTCGCGTGCCGGGGATGTTGTTTGCGCGCATATTGCGCTCCCCTTACGCCCATGCGACGGTCAACTCTATCGATCTTGAACCGGCGAAGAAAATTCCCGGCGTCGTGGCGGTGATCCCCGGCTCGACGGATATCCGCTATGAAGGCACGCCGGTGGCGGCGGTGGCGGCTACAACGTCGGAGATCGCCGATGACGCCATTCATGCGATCGTGGTGAAATACGATGTTCTCCCGCACGTCGTCACTCCCGAGCAGGCTTTGGCGCCGGGGGCTCAGGCGGTCTTTCCCAACGATGCGGGCGCGCGCGGCAACGCCCGCGCGGGGGCGCGGGCGGGAAATCCCGACACCGTGGACGCCGCGCTGGCAAGCTGCGATGCGGTCGTTGAAGTGGAGTATAGAACGCCCGTGATCCACCACACCTGCCTGGAGACGCACGGCGCCGCGGTCGATTACAGCGGTGGAGATTCGGCCGTTGTTTACTCCTCCATACAGGGAACCTTTGCCATTCCCCGCGACGCCGCACAAGCCATGGGCCTGACGCAATCCAACGTCGCCGGCGTCGTCCAGTACATGGGCGGAGGATTTGGCTCGAAATTCCAGATCGGCATCGAAGGCATGCTGGCCTGTCGATTGGCCAAGCTGGCGGGCGTTCCAGTCAAATTGGTGCTGACGCGCAAGGACGAGTTCGTCATGGCCGGCAACGGCGGCGGGGCGATCCAGAAGTTCAAAGCCGGCGCCAATAAGGACGGGAAGGCCGTCGCCATCCACTCGACCCAATACCGCTTCAGCGGCATAGGCACCGGCAGTCTGGCGGGTCAGCCCTATGTGTATGACTTCACCAATAAATACAACCAGGCGACCACGGTTCATTCAAACGTGGACAGCGCCCGGTCTTTGCGCGCGCCCGGCAATCCGCCCGCCTGCTTCGCCATGGAATCGCTCATGGACGAGCTGGCCTACAAGATCGGGATGGATCCCGTGGAATTCCGCAAGAAAAACCTCACCAATGATCCGGCCCATGTGCGCCAGCTCGAACTGGGCGCCAAGGAGATCGGCTGGGAGCGCCGCAATCCCGTCCCCGGCGCCTGGCCGGGAACGCTCAAGCGGGGCTTTGGCTGCGGCGTCGGGCAGTGGGGCGGAGGCGGCGCGCCCGGCAACGATGTGACGGTTCGCGTCGGACAGGACGGTTCGGTGCTGATTTCCGTCGGCACTCAGGACCTGGGCACCGGGACCCGCACGATTGTGCGCGCCGTTGTCGCGGAAGAGTTGGGATTAGGCATGGGAGACGTGGCGGAAAAGATCGGCGATACGCGGCTCCCCAACGCCAGCACATCGGGCGGTTCAGCGACGGCCGCTTCACTCTCGCCCGTTTTGAAAACCGCCGCCTTCAAGGCCAGGGCCGCGGTCGCGGCGGCCGTGGCTCCCCTCCTGGGCGCTCAGGCTGATGACATTGTTTTTGATAACAAGACGGTCAGTGGGAACGGCAAATCGCTTTCATGGACACAGGCGTGTGCCGCGCTACCGTCCGGCGGCGTCTCGACTCAGGGAGAGTTCCAGCGGGACCTTTCCAGCAACCGCACCCACGGGGCGTGCTTCGCGGAAGTTGAGGTCGATACCGAAACCGGGCACGTCCGGGTGGTTCGCATGGTCTCCGTGCAGGATTGCGGTTTGCCGCTGAATCGCCTGGCCGTCGAGAGTCAGATCAACGGCGGCATGATCCAGGGGATCGGCATGGCTCTCCTCGAAGGTCAGGTCATCGACCCCAGGCTCGGCTTTATGCTGAATTCAAGTTTTATGGATTACAAAATACCCGGGTGCCTGGAAATGCCGGAATTGGTCCCCATCATCGACGACGGCGATGAACGCAACGCGGTCGTCGGCGTGGGTGAGCCGCCCTCGATTCCGCCGGGCGCGGCGATTGCAAATGCCGTTCACAACGCCTGCGGCGTGCGGGTGCGCGATTTGCCCATAACGCCGGACAAAATTCTCATGGGCCTGATGGCGAAGGCCTGATGATTGCAAACTGATTGGCGAAGAAAGGTTGATAGACCATGAAAGCATTCGAATGGGCCAGCCCGCAAACGGTTGATCAGGCGGTCAAGCTGCTTGCCGACGCCGAGG
>JBEKYH010000586.1:0-2690 GCA_049511115.1 Tepidisphaeraceae bacterium
CGGGCAATGAGTAATTGACCTTCACAACATCGCGTATCCAGGAATTGAAATCCTGTGCCTTCGGCGGGCTGCTTTGCCATGCGCCGCAGCGGCCATGGCCCGGCCTCGCGCCGACTTTCATGCAGTACGGAGGAGAGATATGCACAAAATGTGTTTCACTGAATTCGTCGCCCGCGACGAATTCGCGGTTGGAGTGGATCGACTATGTTTCGGTCACCCTATCGCGCGGCCAGCCCGCGAGAGATCAAGCGCCCGCGGCCCCCGTCTATACCGTTTCCTACCCGGCCAAGTCTTCGCGGTCGCCTGCCAACGATGGCACCCGGACGGCCGTCAGCATCGCGTTCTGGCAATTGTTGAAAGCTTGGAGGATCAGAAACGAGGGTTTGTTTTGCCCGCAATATCGTCCGCCGTGCTCGTGCATGCAATGGTTGACCAGATTGGTCCGGCGGGCCACGGCGGCGGCGTGGATCGACTTCTCACATTGATCCATTCCATCAAACTGTCTGGCATTGACCCTGTCTCCTTGCCGGCGTCGTATTGGAGGGACGCATCCTTTTTGGTCATGTTGCAACAACGGCCACCGATGCCGCCGCGAAAGGCGGCCTAACGTGACATCGATCAATATGAAACTCCCGCGACTGCATTGTGCCTGGACCGCCAGCCTAATTGGCTTGGCCGCACTAGCCGCGTCGTCAGTCCTCTTTGCCAACCGGCAAATAGTGATTAACACTTCTCCCAGCGTACCATCAGGGCTATATTTACGTTCAACGGCTGCACCCGCGGTCGGTCAAATAATCGACTTCCGCATACCGCAAGCCGCGAGAAATTACATCGAAACACGAACCGGCCAGAATGGCGAGGACTGGTATATCCTGAAACCAATTGTCGCCGGCCCAGGCGATCGCGTCGATACCACCGGCGAATGCCTGCTGATCAATGGACGGCAAATCGCGCCAATGCCTCCAACGCACGACACTGCCGGCCGTTCACTTCCCGTTTGGCGTGATAAGCGCGTGCTCGCGCCTGGCGAGTTCTTTGTTTTCTCCGATCGCATTCCCAATAGCTTCGACAGCCGTTGCTACGGCCCGATTCCCCGCCAGCAGATTTCTGCCGTCCGAAAGGCGCTGATCGTCTGGTGAGTTGGACGCGCAACCCAAGCATTCTGGCGTAAATCCTGTGGCGGCATTACTCTTGAGCACATTTACCGGGCCAATTGCTATGCCTACGAGAACCAGTGTGACCGGCAGCGAACTGTTCATCGTGGATAACAGCGATGCGGATTGGAAAGTCATGCGCTATCTGCATGACTGGTGCCAGATTTCCAAGGCAATCGACATCGCCACCGGCTACTTTGAGATCGGGGCGCTCTTGGGACTGAAGGACGAATGGCAGAAGGTTGATAAGATCAGAATCCTCATGGGCGATGAGGTTTCCATCCGCACCAAGAACACCTTCATTGATGCGCTGAATTCGATTACGAAACGTCTTGACGAAAGCCTAGAAACTGAGAAGCAGAAGAGCGACTTCCTCACCGGAGTGAGCGGGATCGTTGAGGGCATCCGCAGCGGAAAGATTCAATGCCGCGTATACCGTAAGGACAAATTTCACGCCAAAGCGTACATCACCCATGCTCGCCTTGAGGTTGTTGGCTCGTCGGCGTTAGTGGGATCGTCCAATTTGACGCTTCCGGGCCTGACTGAGAACATCGAATTGAACGTGCAAATCACCGGGCGTCCCGTCACCGTGCTTCAGGAATGGTACGAGGAGCACTGGCAGAAAGCCGAAGACGTGACGGCAGAAATCCTGCGCGCGGTTGAACGGCACACCCGCGAATACGCCCCGTTTGAGGTCTACGCGAAGGCGCTGCAAGAATACTTCCGGGGCCACGAGATGACAGCCAGCGAGTGGGAGGTGGGCGGCGGTCCAAAGTCGTCGCGCATGTATCCCATACTCGACCAGTACCAGCGTGACGGCTACCACGCGCTGTTGAAGATTGCCGAGACGTATCGCGGTGCGTTTCTCTGCGACGGCGTGGGCCTGGGCAAGACATTTGTTGGGCTGATGCTGATTGAGCGGCTGGTCGAATACGACCGCAAGCGCGTGGCGCTCATCGTCCCAAAATCCGGCCGTAAGCCCGTTTGGGAAGCGGCCCTCGACAAGTACCTGCGCCACATTTCGGGCATCTTCAGCAACCTCGTCATCGTCAACCACACCGATCTTCAGCGCGGTGGCGAGTACGAGGACAAGATGGAGCGGATCAAGGAAATGGCCGACGCCATTATCATTGACGAGGCACATCATTTCCGCAATCCGGGTGTGCTTGGGGAAGGCGAACGACGGCCGTCACGATATCGACGACTATTCGACATCTGCGAAGAAAAGCAGATGTTTATGCTCACGGCGACGCCCGTGAATAATCGTCTGATCGACCTGCAACACATGATCGAGTTGTTCAGCCGCAAGCAGGCGGACTACTTCAAGGATGCTCCGCTCGGCGTCCACTCGTTACCCGGTCACTTCCGCATGATGGAAAACGAGCTGGAGAAGCTAGTCGCGCAGAAATCAGGTATCGTTGGCGGTGGCGGAGAAACGGAAACGAACCAGTCCGAAGCTGGTCAAGTGCTATCGAACGACGCGCTCTTCCAACGGATCGTTGTGCAGCGAAGCCGCGCCTATGTGAAGAAGAGTCA
>JBEKYH010000587.1:0-2678 GCA_049511115.1 Tepidisphaeraceae bacterium
GTGCCCTTCGTCCTGATCCAACCCCGCCGCATCCGCGAGAGCCTGAAAACTCCCGTCTCCGTGTCCGTCGACCTGCTCATGCTGGTGGCCATCGGCGGGCTGATCGGCGCGCTCTTCAGCTTCGGCAAGCAGGTGGCCGCTCCATTTCGGCAGGAGGTCAACATCGACCTGTCGCTCTGGGCGCTGCCGAAATACACCATGTACAGCCTCGCCCGCGGGTTTGCCGCTTATGCCCTGTCCCTGATTTTCACCCTCATCTACGGCAGCATCGCCGCCCACAACCGCCGAGCGGAAAAAGTATTGATTCCCGCGCTGGACATCCTGCAATCCCTCCCGGTGCTGGCCTTCCTGCCCAGCGTGGTTTTGGCCATGGTGAAGCTGTTTCCCGGTCAGGAAATCGGCCTGGAATTGGCCTGCATCATCAATATTTTCACGGGTCAGGCGTGGAACATGACCTTCAGCTATTACAGCAGTGTCCGATCGCTGCCGAACCCGATGCGAGAGGTTTCGTCGATTTTCCATCTCAATCGCTGGCAGATTTTCCGCATCATTGAATTGCCGGCGTCGATGATCGGGCTGGTCTGGAATTCGATGATGTCGTTCGCGGGAGGATGGTTCATTCTCAATGTCACGGAAGCCTTTCAGCTCAATAACCAGGATTTTCGCCTGCCGGGCGTGGGCTCGTATATGAGTGTGGCCGCCACGGCTGGAAATATCCCGGCACAAATTGGGGCGGTCATCGCCATGATCCTCATGATCGTCGCCGTGGACCAATTGTTTTGGCGGCCGATCGTCGTCTGGAGCGAGCGATTCAAGGTCGAGGAGACCGCCCAGGCCGACAAGGCGCAATCCTGGTTCCTCAATCTTGTCCAGCACTCACTGCTCTATCCCTGGCTGGTGCGCCAGATGCACCAGCATCGCCAAGCCGCCGCTGCACGATCGGCATCAGCGCGGATGGCCATGGCCGCATCCAATGGCAACGGAGCCGCCGCCGCTGTCGCCGAACCGGGCGGTCGCCGTCTGGTCTTGCCTGAAGCGCCAAGCGGCAGCCACGCGATCAAGAGTATCGTCTCCTGGGGCATGATCGGTCTCCTTACCCTCGCCGCCCTCTGGGGGGCCTGGGCACTCATCCGCATGTTGATATCCCTGCCGCTGCGCGATCCATCCAGCGGCGAAGATTGGATACACGTTCTTCTCGCCCTGTTGGCCGATACCACGCGCGTCGGGGCCGCAATTTTTCTCGGGGCGCTATGGACCCTCCCCGCCGGCATTCTCATCGGCCTCTCGCCCAAGTGGTCGCAGCGGCTCCAGCCGGTCGTTCAGGTGCTGGCCAGCTTTCCCGCCACGATGCTCTATATCGCCGTCACCATCGCCATGGTGCGCATGAGAATTCCCTTCAATATCGGCTGCGTCGTGCTGATGGTGATGGGCACGCAGTGGTACGTCCTGTTCAACGTGATCGCCGGCGCGATGGCCATCCCCAGCGAACTAAAAGAAGTGTGCAGCGTCTACCACACCTCGCGCTGGAAGCAGTGGACGCGCGTTTACATCCCCGGCGTCTTTCCGCATCTGGTAACGGGCTTGATCACCGCCGCGGGCGGCGCGTGGAACACAACCATCGTCGCCGAATGCGTCACGGTGAAAGACCAGACATACAACGCCTTTGGCCTGGGCTTTATGATCTACAAATCCTCTGGAACCTCTGATTATCCTCTGCTGGCCGCCTCCGCCGTGACCCTCGCTCTTGCCGTCGTTACCATCAACCGTCTCATGTGGCGCCGCCTCTATCGCCTGGCCGAGAAGCGCTACAGTCTGGAAACCTAAGCGATATGCCCGATGCCCTGCCCATTCCGATCTGTCAGGCCGAAAACATTTCGGTCGCCTACGATACCTCGCATTCTCGCTACGCCATCAAGGATGTCTCTCTTTCCATCAACAGCGGCGAGGTTGTCGCCGTCGTCGGCCCGAGCGGCTGCGGAAAAAGCACCCTCCTGCGCTCCCTGATCGGCCTGATTTCCGTGACCGACGGCAGAGTGCTCGCCAACGGCAAGCCCCTGATCGGGATGCACCCCGGCGCCGCGCTGGTATTCCAGAATTTCGCCCTCTATCCTTGGCTTAATGTAAGAGAAAACATTGCCGTCGCCCTTGATGGCCTGGATTTATCCCCCGAAGTCGGCCACCGTCGCGTGGCCCGCACCATCGATCTCATCGGCCTCGAAGGATTTGAGGAAGCCTATCCCAAGGAGCTCAGCGGCGGCATGAAGCAGCGCGTCGGCTTCGCCCGCGCCCTGGCCCGCGAACCGGAATTGCTCTGCATGGACGAGCCCTTCAGCGCCCTGGATGTCTTCACCGCCGAGAGTCTGCGCAGCGAAGTTTATCGCGTTGTCACCGGTCGCACCGGCAAGGGCCAGGAACCCAGCGCCGCCGCCAGCGTGAAGAGCGTCCTCATCATCACGCACAATATCGAGGAGGCCGTTTTCCTCGCGGACCGCGTGGTGGTCATGGGTTCCGGTCCGGGCCACATCCGCCAGATCATGCGCGTGACATTGCCTCATCCGCGCCAATACCGCGCCCCCGAATTCCGCCGGCTCGTGCAGAAACTCCACGATGTAATCGTCGCGGGCCAACTGCCCGAGGAAGCGCCGATCGAAACACTCGAAGGCGGCCTCCCCGTGCCG
>JBEKYH010000588.1:0-2678 GCA_049511115.1 Tepidisphaeraceae bacterium
CGGCGGCTGTCGAGGACAACCGCGACGTGCTCATTTCCCTCGCCGCCGAAGTCGCCCGCAACTATGTCGAGCTGCGCGGTTACCAGCGCCAGGCGGAGATCGCCAGGGAAAACCTCGCTCTTCAGAACGACACATTGGAATTGACGCGCTCGCGGTACCAGAACGGATTCGTCACCGAATTGGACGTGGCGCGGCAGGCCTCGGAAGTCGCGACGACGGCGGCCACGATTCCGCCGCTGGAATATCAGGCCCACGAATCAATGCACAGCCTGGCGATTTTGCTCGGAGAGGACCCCGATGCGCTGCAGGCGGAATTGGAGACAACCGCCCCCATTCCGCCGCTGCCGCTGACGGTGCCGGTGGGGCTGCCGTCGGATTTGCTGCGGCGCCGGCCGGATATCCGCCGCGCCGAGCGCCAGCTTGCCGCGGCCACCGCGCGCATCGGCGTGGCGACGGCGGATTTGTATCCCAAGTTCACCATCACCGGTTTGCTTGGTCTGGACAGCACCAAACCGGAGCATTTGTTTGACTATACCAGTCACTACTATTCCGTCGTGCCCGGCGTCACCTGGCCGATCTTTGACGCGGGGAAAATCCAGAACAATATCTCCGCGCAGGACGAACTTCAGCGGCAGGCCGAGCTGGGATATCAGCAGACGGTGCTGTCGGCGCTGAAGGAAGTCGAGGATTCCCTGGCCGCCTACCGGACCGAGCAACTGCGCCGCCGTGCGCTGGCCGACGCGGTGACCGCCAGCCAGGAGGCGCTGGACCTGGCCCGCCAGCAATATCAGCAGGGGGTGATTGATTTCCTGACCGTGCTGGATGCGCAGCGGTCGCTGCTCACCGCGGAGGACTCCCTGGCCCAAAGCGACCGGGAGGCTTGCGACGATCTGGTGGGTCTGTACAAAGCCCTGGGCGGCGGGTGGGAAATCGAGAAAAAGTCGTAGGGTTTTTTCAATCCATTTAAATTTGTTAATCGAGGTGCGCAAATGGGCGTCAAGGTTATTTTCCACGGCCAATCCAACATTGAAATTCACAGCGGCAGCCATCACATCCAGATCGATCCCTTTTACGATCAGAACCCGATTACCGACGTGAAAGCAAAGGATGTGAACCCGGAGTTTATTTTCCTCACGCACGCGCACGGCGATCACGTGGCCGACGCCGAAGCGATTGCCCGCCGCACCGGGGCGACGATTGTCGCCGCCTACGAGGTCGCCGCCTACTTCGGCAAAAAGGGCCTCAAAGTCGTCGGCATGAATCACGGCGGCGGCATGGATTTCCCCTTCGGCCGCGCCTTCATGACCATCGCCTTCCACACCAGCAGCTTCGACGACGGCGCCTATGGCGGCCAGCCCGCCGGTTGGATTTTCCAGACCGGCGGCAAGACCATCTATCACGCCGGCGATACCGCTCTCTTTGGCGATATGGAACTCATCGGCAAACTCTTCCCCATCGACCTCGCCTGCCTCCCCATCGGCGATTGCTACACCATGGGCCCCGCCCACGCGATTCTCGCGGCGAAAATGCTCAAGACCAAGATGGTGCTGCCGATGCACTACAACACTTTTCCGCAGATCGCCCAGGACGGGCCGGCGTTTGGGCATACGCTGGAAAAGGAGACGGGAGCTCGCGTAAGGGCGGTGGTTCTGAAGCCGGGGGGGAGTGCGGAGATGTAGGCGAGAGGGGGAAGTCTACGTGGTCTTGAGTGGTAAGTAAGCGGTTTGCCGACCGCCGACGGCCGGAGAAGAAGGCCAATCATGAATGTCCCATGAATGTCCCCTTTTCCTGCCCCCGGCAGGAGGACGATGCTGGTCGGTCGGCAGGGGCGGCCGACAACGGGTGGACCGGTTTAGAGGCTCGCGTCACGAACGCGTCACGTTTGGCTTTCCCTAACTTCTTGCGGCAAAACAAATAATGCAGATGGAAACCGTGACGACAAAATGCTCGGTGTTAAAGCACCCGGAATTCCACGTAAAGTTTGACTGTGCAATCCCAGACGTTGATGTCCACACACTCGTATCTTTTCTGGAGCAATCTGTTAAAGGGGGAACGCATTACCAGCACGGACAACTTATTGAGTTGGGGTCCATGATTTTCCGGCTAGTTGCTGTAAATGGATACCTTGAAACAGAGGAACCCGATTTGCTTGGTTTTCCAATTACTTGGAGGGAAGGAGTTACCAATTCCTTGAGATTACTGCGATTGCAAAAAGACATTGCCGAAAGCGTGGGATTGGGCGACAACCTGGACTTTCCTTCAATACGCCAAGGTCTTCTGGTGGGCGCCGATCTCTTAGATGGATCTAATACATTCGTATCGGAAAGATTGCATCCAGAGGGGACGGATTCCGGCTGGTTTATTGGGAGACCTGATTCACAGCTTGACTATAATGAACCGAGAAGCTTGCGTCGCATCTCGGTATATCAGGCGATCCTGGGCTGGCCACATATTTCGGGATTCTTGGCGTTGCCAGAGGGTATCCGCGTCGAAGCACCCTCGGGGAGATTGCAGATTTCACGCAATGGAAAACCGCTGGAAATACGAAAAGGGAGTTTTCTCGACGTTGGATCTTCGTAAGTGCAGACCAAGAAAAGGGGACAGACCAAGAAAAGGGGAACCAAGAAAAGGGGACATTCATAATTACGGTCCTTTCCCCGCCTTTGGCCGCCCCCGCA
>JBEKYH010000589.1:0-2677 GCA_049511115.1 Tepidisphaeraceae bacterium
CCGCAGGCACCAGCATCGTCGATAAGATCACCATCGATCCCCAATCCACCAACGGCGATCGCGCGGAGGTTTCCGTCAAAGGAATTTCCGGCGGCCTCCTCATGGGCCGCGGCGGCGAGAACGGCCCCAACGGCTCCTTCCCCGGCGATATCGAGATTCGCTATTGCATGGAGCGCGGCAAATCGGGCGTCTATACCTATTACACGTGGGATCATCTGCCCCAATATCCCGCCGGCTCGCTCCCGGAGTCACGCTTCGCCTGCAAACTGGCGGAAACATTTGACTGGACCTGCGTGGATGACCCGCGATTGATGATGGAAATCCCCACAGCCATGAACGGCAACCGCTATACCTTTGCCGCCACGCAGTTCGATCACCGCGCCTATGGCTGGGTCAGCTCCAAGCAAAATATTGGCTGGTGGCTGGTGCAGCCCGGCGTTGACTATCTCAGCGGCGGCCCGACCAAGATCGACTTCCTCTGCCACCGCGACACGAACCAGATCGCCCCCGCGTGCGTCCTCAATTTCTGGAAGGCTGTCCACTTCGGCGGCGGAAACGTCACCGTCGCGGCGGGCGAACATTGGACCAAAGTCATCGGGCCATTTCTCCTGTATTGCAATTCCGGCAGTGATCCAATCGCGATCTATCACGACGCGCAAGCCCAGGCTGCCAGCGAAATGGCGAAGTGGCCTTATGAGTGGGTAAAAGGCGTCGATTATGCACAGAGCGACCAGCGCACCAACGTGAACGGACAGATCGTTCTATCTGACCCAATCATGCCTGATGCAAAGATGTCCCACGTGCTGGTGGGTCTGGCCCACGCGCCGTACCTTCCGCCCGCCGTTTCCGCGCGCGGCGGGCGAGGGCGAGGCCCCACAACCGCTCCGCAGGGCGCGCCCGCAGCGCCGCGGCCCGTGCCTCTCGTCGCCGGACGCGAGATTGATTGGCAGCACGACGCCAAATACTATCAATTTTGGGCTCACGGCCAGGACGACGGAACCTTTTCCATACAAAACGTCCGCCCCGGCAGCTACACGCTGTATGCCATCGCCGATGGTGTTCTCGGCGAATTCTCCAAGGCCGACATCACCGTCAAAATCGGCAAGCCGATCGACCTGGGCAAGCTGACGTGGGCTCCCGTCCGCTTCGGCCGGCAAGTCTGGGACGTCGGCGTCCCCAATCGCAATCCGAAGGAATTCGCCGGCGGCGACAGATTCTTCGAGTACGACACGCAGCTTCAGTACGCCAAACTATTCCCCAATGACGTGAATTTTACCATCGGCCAGAGCGACCCGCAGAAGGATTGGTACTTCGAGCAGATCCCCCACGCGACCGACACCAACCCCGCCCCCAGCAGAGGTTTTGGTCCCGGCGGCTCCGGAAAGGCGACGCCGTATAACATTAAATTCCAGATGCCCTCCGACCCCAAGGGCAAGGCCACGCTGCGCGCCGCCATCTGCGGCGCGGGCTTCGGGGGCAACGTCGATGTCACCGTCAACGACAAACCCGCCGGCCAGATCCGCGTGGCCGGCAATGACAACGTCATCACCCGCAAGGGCAACGCTGGCAACTGGTACGAGCGCGATGTCGTCTTCGACGCCGCGATGATGAAGCAGGGCGATAACGTCCTGACGCTCACCGTCCCCGCGGGGCCGCTCAACAACGGCGTGATCTACGATTACCTCCGGCTGGAACTGGATGACGCGGCGCAAGCCACCAATGCGCCGTAACGACGAGATTCGCAGCGGACTTACAGCAATTATCATCAAGCATTCGTGCCGCCGTCAATCGTGAGGTTCGCCCCCGTGATGTAACCCGCGTCGGGACCGGCCACAAACGCCACCAGCGCCGCCACCTCGTCAACGTGCCCGTAACGCTTGAGCGCCGTGGCCGCGATCTGCGGCGTCGCCCAATCTCCCGCGGCCGGATTCAAGTCCGTGTCAATCGGTCCGGGCTGCACGTTGTTGACGGTGATGCCCAATGGCCCGACCTCGCGCGCCAATCCCTGCGTGAACATCTTCACTGCCCCTTTGGTTGCTGAGTACGGGGTCAGCCCCGGCGTCATCATTCGCTCTCCCACGCACGAGCCGATCATGATGATCCGCCCGCCGCTCGTCATGTGCTTGAGCGCTGCCTGCGTCGCGACGAATACGCCGCGGATGTTGATGTTTATCACGCGATCCAACTCCTCCAGTGTCGTTTCCACAAACGGCTTGGGAATCGCCGTCCCCGCATTGTTCACCAGCACATCGATGCGCCCGAACGTCGCCGCCGTCTTCTCGACCGCCGCCTGCACGGCCGTTGCGTCGGCCGCATCCGCCTGCAACGCAATGGCGCGCCCTCCGCCGCGTTCAATTTCCTTGACAACCGCCGCGGCCGCCTCGGCCCCTTTGGTATAAGTAATCGCCACGCTCGCCCCATCCGCCGCCAGCCGCTTGGCTATCGCCGCCCCAATTCCACGCGAACCGCCCGTAACCAGTGCCGTCTTATTGGTAAGCTGCCCCATGATGTGTTCCTTTTTTATGCGCTCGCGCGACGCCTGTTGCCGCGCGCCCATTGGAGATAATCCGAAACGGACCAAGCGGGCCGGCCAAAATCCGCCGAACAATACGCATGTCCTTATCGATTGGTCAACCTGCCCAATTTTTTCTTTTGCACCCGGAAATCGTTCGTGTGG
>JBEKYH010000590.1:0-2668 GCA_049511115.1 Tepidisphaeraceae bacterium
TTGAAATTGCTACAGTACCGCAACCATGAAACTGCTCCATGGCGCGGTTGCGGGCCTGATTGGATTCATGGCCATCACCGCCGCCCGGGGCCAGACCGCCGCCACAACGCAGAGCGCCGTGAATGATCAGCCTACGACCGTTCATTTCGTCATCGACGCCCGCAAGGACGTCCACCCCATCTCGCGCTATATCTATGGCGTCAATCACACTCTCGACGCAACCTATCCGCACCTGACCCTCACCCGCCTCGGCGGCAATCGCTGGACCTGTTACAACTGGACCAACAACGCCTCCAACGCCGGCAACGACTGGCATTTCCAGAACGACGGCTACCTCGGCCACGACGACGTTCCCGGCAGCGCCACCGCCGCGGCAATCGACAGCGCCTCCAACGCGCAAGCGGTCATCATCCTGACCATTCCCATGATCGGTTACGTCTCTGCCGACAAGAATGGCGACGGCGATGTGCGCAACAGCGGGGCCGATTATCTGACCACGCGGTTTCGCCGGTCCGAACCCGTCAAGGGCGCACCTTTCACGCTGACGCCGGATCCGCAAAGTCCCGTTGTTTATCAGGACGAATTCGTCAACTGGGTGAAAGCCAAATACCCCTATTGCCTCACCGATCCGCTGCGGCCGATTTTTTTCTCGCTTGATAATGAGCCGGCCATCTGGGCCGAGACGCACGCCGAGGCGCACCCGTCGCCGCTGACGTATGAGGAACTCGTCGAGCGCTCCGTCGCGTATGCCAACGCGATCAAGGATGTGCTGCCCGAAACAAAAATCTTCGGCCCCGCCGACTATGGGTGGCATGGATTTGTCACGTTGCAGGATGCGCCCGATGCCGCGAAGAACGGCGACTTCCTGAACTATTACCTCAAGCGCATGAAGCTGGCCGAGTCGATTTATGGCCGGCGCCTGCTGGATGCGCTGGATGTGCACTGGTATCCCGAAGCCCGCGCGGGAAATGTCCGCATCATCGCCCCCGATGCGACGCCCGAGGTGGCGGCGGTGCGATTGCAGGCCCCGCGTTCGCTATGGGACGCGACGTACGTCGAAAACAGTTGGATCGCCCGGTCGATTCGCGGGCCGATTGCCCTGATCCCGCGGCTGCTCGGCAAAATTCACGACAACTATCCCGGCACGCTGCTTTCCCTGAGCGAGTACAACTACGGCGGCGGCGCCGACATCTCCGGCGGCATCGCCCAGGCCGACGCGCTGGGCATTTTCGGCCGCTACGGCGTCTTCGCCGCCTGCCAGTGGCCGCTGTCGCGGCATGAGCCGTTCGTCGCCGCGGCGTTTGCGATGTACCGCAATTTCGACGGAAAAGGCGCGGCGTTTGGCGACACCTCCATTTCCGCGACGACGGATGATGTGGTGGGGACGTCGGTGTATGCGAGCGTGGATTCGAAGGATCCGAACAGGGTCGTCATCGTCGCGATTAATAAGACGGACCACTTGATATCTGCCAACGTGACCATGTGGTATCCCGCCAAGTACAGACAGGGTCAGGTTTTCCAACTGACGGCGGCGGCTGTGACCCCGAAAGAAGGTTTCTTAACCCTCATGCTGCATCCGGGGCGTTTTGGGATTCCGATGCCGCCGATGAGCGTGAGCACGGTTGAGTTTAAATCTTAGGGGCAAAAAGCGGCGAGAAAATCAATGGGAATTCGGATTAATTGTTCTTGACTTGCGCCTTCCCGCCGATATACTATGTATTGCATAGTATTAGATCCAAGGCGTCCAGAGTTCAAGGCCTCCCAAGGCAGCACGAATGGAAAACAAAACCCAATTCCTCAAAGGCTGCGTCCGGACGCTGGTCCTGCAACTATTGGCCGAGCGCCCCATGTATGGCTATGAACTGGCCGCCGAACTGGAGCGCCGCAGCGAGGGAATATTTGACCTGGGTCAGGGAACGCTTTATCCGCTGCTTTATTCGCTCGAGGCCAAGCGATTGATTCATGTCGCGCGCGAGGAGCGCTCGCCCGGCGAGGGGCGCCTGCGGCGTTATTACGCCCTCACCAAGCCCGGCCGCGAGGAATTGAAGGGGAACCTGGTCACCTGGGGCGAGATCGCCCGCGGGATGCGACTGGTTCTGGATAACACCCATGCGTGATGGACTGGAAAAATATCTCGAAGACGCGCTGTGCCGGGCCAACCTCTCGCGGCCTGATGAGCGCATCGTCGAGGTGGAGCTGCGCGAGCATCTGAAATCGCTGTTAGAAGCGTCTATTGCCGCGCGTGAAGCTTCCGCTGCCCATGCAACCCCTACCGAGGTCTACGCCATGCTGGAAAATGAATTCGGCCGCGCAAAAGTCGTCGGCTCCTCCATCGCCCGAGCCAAGGGCCGATTCCGGACTTACCTCAAGAAACAACTGTATCACCTGCCGCTGAAGATCGCCGTCGCGCTCGTCCTCGCCTTTGGCGTGCGCTGCGCGGTCGCCCAGTCTTTTTACGCCAGCGGCAACGGCGCCGCGCCACAGATTCCCGTTGGCAGCGCCGTGCTGGTTTACAAACTGGCCCGCACGTTTTCGCCGGGCGATGTCATCGTCTTTCGCGTCGCCGACGGCAGCGCCCGCCTGGGGATTGTGAAGAGTTCGACGGACGGGAATCTCATCGTGCACAATAATGGTTTGGGGGATCAACCCGTGGCGATGGATCATGTCG
>JBEKYH010000591.1:0-2649 GCA_049511115.1 Tepidisphaeraceae bacterium
GTCCAGCTTGAGTCGTCAAAATTGCTTTCACTCCAGCCCGGCATTTCCATCTGGGCGTTATATTCCTCGCCGTCGTATTCGTTATTGGCTCGAATCGGGCCGCTGGTGGTGAGCTTCCAGGTCGGATCGCTGACGATGTGGTCAACGGACCCGTCGGCGTATTCGATGTTCATTTGCAGAAGCAGGCGCGGCTGGCCGTAGCCGATGGCGCTCTTGGGGCGGGGGGTGAAAAATCGGCCGTTGCCGAGGATGACGCCGACGGCGTTGGGGCCTTGACGGAGTTGATCGGTCACGTCGAAGGTTTCGTAGAGGACGCGCTTGTCGTAGTCGGTGAGGGCCGGGTCGAGGACGTGGTCGCCGACTTTTTTGCCGTTGAGATACATTTCAAAGAGGCCAAGGCCGCAGACATAAGCCGTCGCGCGGGCGATGGGTTTGGCGATCGCGAATTCCTTGCGCAGCATCCGCGCAGGGAGGATCGGGCCATCCTCGGAGTTCAAGCCGACCCAGGGGGTGATGCCAAATGGGCCGACGATCTTCACGGGCTTCCATTTGGAATCATCGAAGGTGACTTGCTGCCAATCGGCGGGGGCGGTGTGGCTGGTGCGCCATTGGTCGTCGGTGATGAGGTTGATTTCGGGGCCGTGCGTAAAATTGACATGAATGGCGGCGATCAAGCCGGCGGGTTTGGGGGCTTTGTTGCTGGGGGATTTTCCGTCATTGGTCGCGGAGATTGCGAGAATGTTGGCCCCAGCATGGAGCATCCCGCCGATATCCACGACGACGGTGGCGTAGACATTGCTGCCTTGCGCGGCCTGCTTGCCGTTGACAAAAAGCGTGAATTGATTGTCGGCGGTGATCTGACACGATGCGGCGAGAATGGTTTGACCGGCGGGAATTTCCAGTGTGCGGCGGAAGTAACTCGTGCCGGCGGGAGCGTTCACGCCAGAGTCGCCCTCGGGGTACCAGATCCATTTCGAGGCGGCAAGGCTGGCTACCTCTGGCGCGAAGGTGTCTTGGCCGATCCACTGTGCGGTCCAATCATCGGTGTGGAGCAGACCGACGGACCAGAGAGCAGTGGCGGAGTACGCGGAGGGATTGGAGTCTTTGTCCCAGACGCGAACTTTCCAATAGCAGCGTTGGCCGGAAGAGAGAGGGGCGCCGGCGTAGGGGATTTCAACGGAATCATCGGAGAGGACTTTGCCGGTGTCCCACAGATTGCCGGTGTTTTGGTCGAGGGCCTGTTGCGAGGATGCGACCAGAATCTGGTAGGCGGTTTGGCGCTGGCCGATCTGGTCGGAGTTAATGATCCAACTGAAGCGCGGGGGGATTGAATCGATCCCCAGGGGATTCACGCGATTGTCGCAGCGAAGGTGATCTGGCGAGACATCCGCGAAGGCCGCCAGGTTTTGCGTTGCCATGATTCCCAGGACGCAGCAGAGGGCGATGATCTGGCTTTTCATATTCTGATTTACCCATCACCAATAGCAGCCGTTTTCCGTGAGGAGCATTTTCTGGGGGCGCTCATCGTCGCTGGGGCGGGTCCAGGCATCGGTTTTAAGGGCGTTGATCTGAGGATTGGACTCCCAGCGACGGCCCATGATGCCAAACATGAGTTGCAGGCCGCCGCCGAGGTGAATGCCGAAGGCGCCCAGGGATTTGGCGTGGGTTGCCAGGGGGATGGACCAGGCGCCGGCGCCGATGAGGGCGACATCGAAGGGTTTGGCGGCCATTTGTTCCTTGAGGGAGGCCAGTCCGGTGAACCAGTCGGGATACTCCTTTTCGCTGAGCAGTCCGGCGATTTGCTGGCAGCGCACGACGCGCAAATCGAATTCGGGAAGAAGGTCGGGCTTCCTGGCCCAGACATCCTTCCGGCGCTGGTATTGGGATTCGACTGACCTGGCGAATGGCGTGACAACGAGCACGCGCTTGCCGGCCAACTGCGCGCTCCAGGGGCGCTGGTAATAGTACGGCTCCAATGCTTTCACTTCTGCAAGCGTTGCCTGCGGCGCGTATGTCCGCCGCGCGTTGGCCTCGCCGAAGTTAAACCAGACACCGAGTAGATTTAGATGTTGCAATTCAGCGAGGAATTCGCGGCAGAAGCGCGAGAGAGTCACGGGATCGTTGGGATAGACGCCGGCGTTCTGGTAGGCCCACAGGGCATAGGGGCCAAAGGAATGACAAACGTCCGCGGCGTCGCGCCGGCGAAGATAGACGCGGCAGAGGCGCATCTCGGTACCGCCGATTTTTCCGGCGGCGCCGGGTTTGTGAACCAATTGGGCTAGCAGTTCGTTGCCGGCCTGCGAGCCCAGGATGGTCTGGCCGCGGTATTTGATTTTTTCGATAAGAAACCGGTGCTTGACGATGGGGCGAAGGGCGGATTTGACGGTGGCGATGATCTGTCGGCGCATCTTGACGCCTCCGCGTCGCATAAGCCGTGCGGCACACATTAAAGCCGGACGGGCAGGCCACGATACCAAACCGCGTGGCGTCGTGCCATGCGGCCGAGGACTGCCGAGGACTGAGGGGTGTGACGCTCAATTGTGGCGAAAGGCGAAGAACCCTCACCCCAGCCCTCTCCCTGAGTACATGGAGAGGGGGTAAAGGGCAGTGTCGCCACAAAGAGGTGTTACACCCAGGACTGAGGACAGG
>JBEKYH010000592.1:0-2619 GCA_049511115.1 Tepidisphaeraceae bacterium
GCCCGGCCACCGGGGTTTCCCCCATTTGCCTTGGCATCACCGTTTGGAATAATGATCCTACGATGCTGGCGCCTAGCCAACAATTGACACGTCGTAGCGATCCAGCCCGTCCCGGAGTGGCCATCATTAGTAACGCCCAAACTCCGTATCGGCTGCATTTACATCGGCGCATCGCCCGCGAAATTCCTGAAATCCAGCTTTGGAGCGTATTCACGCACGAAACCAGCAATGCCCCCTGGGCGTTTGCCGATCCCCAGGAGATCGGCCCGGTTTCCTTCGGCAAGGGGGAATCATCGGATGACCAGCCCAAGCCCTCGCGCGCCCCCCGCGAATGGCGCCGCGCCGGGCGAATTATCAAATGGATGCGAAGCCAGAACGTCCGGTTCGTGGTCATGATGGGTTACAACGATGCTGGCCGCGTGCGCATCATCCGCTGGTGCCGCAAAAACGGGATTCCCTGCTGGCTTTTTGGGGATAGCAACATCCTCTGCGACCATGAAAGCGGCATGAAAGCCACCCTCAAGCGTATCCTCGTCGGCCAGGTGGTCCAATGGTGCGACGGCATTTTGAGCTGCGGTACTTTGGGCCGCGATTATTTCGCCAAATACGGAGCGGACCCAAACCGCTGCTTTTATTTCCCTTACGAGCCTGACTACGATCTGATTCAGAGCCAGACGCCGCAGGAAATCGAGGCGGTGCGTCAGCGCTTTGACTTGGATCCCGCGCGAAGGCGTATCGTCTTCAGTGGTCGATTGACGCGCGTCAAACGCGCCGACCTGTTGATCGACGCCTTTGCCGCGCTTGCCGCCGCGCGGCCCGACTGGGATTTGCTGGTTATCGGCGACGGCGAGTTGAAAGAATCGCTTGCAACGCGGCTCGGCCCGGCACTCGCCTGCCGCTCCAAATGGACCGGCTTTCTCGATGATCAGGCGACCGTCGGCGCGTTATATCGGTTGTCCGATGTGCTGGTTCTGCCCAGCGACCATGAGCCGTGGGCCCTGGTCATCAACGAGGCCGCCGCGGCTGGACTGGCCATTGTCAGCAGCCACGTCGTCGGAGCCTCGGCGGAGCTCGTCCGCGACGGCATAAATGGCCGAATCTTCGCGGCCGGCGACTTGAAAGGCCTGACCGACTGCCTGCTCGATGTGGCTTCGCCCGCAAAAACCGACGCGATGAAAGCCGCATCCGCCCAAATCCTCTCCGATTGGCGCCGCCGCGGCGATCCCGTCGCGGGCTTGCGAAATGCACTTGCCGCTTCAGGAATCCTGCACGCAAAAGGCGCGTAATGAAATGGGTTGTCTTTATTTGCCTGATGGCCTCAGCCACCTGCCTCGCGGCCGATAAACCCAAAGTCGCGACATTCCCATTGGGAGGGACTTCGCCCCAGGATCTGCGCGATCAGATCGGATTCTCCATCCGCACCAAGCTCGACCGCGACGGCGAATACGACCCCATCGCCGGTGTAGACATGACCGACATGGCCGCCGACGCCAAGGCGCCCGTTACCTTTGACACAGCACCGCAGGCGATCAAAGACCTCGCCGACGGCAGCGGTGCGGTCGTGTTGATCTGGGGCGATGTTTCGCCCTCCGCAGGCGGCGATTTGCTGCGATTAAAGAGGCTGGATTTGCGGGTCAAGGACGCACAGACAACTGAATACACCAGCACGATTGCCCATGTAACCGATATACGCTTTGCCGTTGAGAAGTTTTTGGAAGCCATCCCCGGCGTCACCCCGTTTTCTCATCCCAACGAGCAGCCGGTCCATCACGACCCGGCCAGCGACGGTTTGTTTTCCGTCAATCCCAATCTGGTCATCGACGGCGATTTCGCCACCGAGGGGCATTGGGATGCGCTCTTCAAAGCAGACACCTATCAGGCCCCAATGAGTTCTGATCCGCCCGACACCGACCGCGTCGAGATTCTCCGTTTTGAGCCCGGCCACAATGTCTTGGCCATGCGAATGTCCCTCGACACCGCCCAGAATAACGGCCTGGCTTGCCTGTCCGATGCCATCGAGATTCAGCCCGGCGTGCGCTACCGCGTCGCTTTCCGCTACCGCAGCGACGGCCCAAGCACGCACGTTTTCGTGAAGGGTTACACGCTGGCGAAGAATATCGCCGGTGATCCGGCCGACCGGGAGGTCTACCGCCTCCAGGTCCCTCCCGGACCAGCTACCAATGGAGAATGGCGACAGGTCGAAGCGGATGTGAACCCGCGGAACCCGACCTATCCCGTGCAGCGCCTGCGGATTGATTTGTATGCCTATCTCGGCGCCGGCGACGTGATGTTTGACGACGTGGTTCTAAAAGCGGTAGGACGCCAGCCCGTTGCAACCGAGCCGGCAGGGCAATGAAACCCCGCCTGCCGCATCGACCAAAAAGCCCCGGCATTAAAAACGCCGGGGCTTGGACACCCTACGACCGATAGGTTCACCCACTTCCGGGCCGGAGCGTAATCACGCGGCCGGCGTGGCTGAGGGCGGGCTGGAAATCATCACCTCTTTTCCGAGTTTCTTGCTGCGGCCCATGAAGTAGATCGCTCCATAGATTCCCCATACCGCGGCAAAGCCCACTGCTATATACGATTCGTGCCAACTCATTCCCGGGATCATGAACG
>JBEKYH010000593.1:0-2608 GCA_049511115.1 Tepidisphaeraceae bacterium
GCACCCAGCACGGCGACCAGGACATTGCCGGGACAATCACCCTCGTTTACGACCACCATCGCACGCACGTTCAGGCAGTCCTCACCGACCTCCAGCACGACCATCACGACGCGATTATCTCAACGCTCCATGTTCATCTGGATCACGACAACTGCCTGGAAGTGATCGTCGTTCGCGGGAAAGCCGCCACGATAAAGAAGCTGGCCGACGAACTGATTGCGACCAAAGGCGTGAAGCACGGAAAACTCACGCTCACGACGACGGGAAAGGATTTGATCGGTTGAGTTTCCAACCAGTTGAAGCCATGGGAAAGGGAAGCAGATGAGAGCCAGAACATTCTCTGTTCGCGCCCCGTGTATTTTATTGGCGTTAATGTCGGGTGGATTGGCCACCGGGTTTTCGATGGCCCAGACGGCCCCTACCACGCAGCCAACCGTGGCCGCGGCAGCGGTTCCGTCCACCCAACCGTCGGCGGCAAATTCCGCCGGCGCTGTCGCATTACCCACCGTCGTCGTCATCGGGCGCGCCGAGGACCTGGTGGGCGTGGCCGATACGTCCAATCAGGGCTACGTCGGCCACGAGGACATCGAAAGCCGCCCCCTGCTGCGTCCGGCGGAAGTTCTTGAGGCCGTTCCCGGTCTGGTCATCACTCAGCACAGCGGCGACGGCAAGGCCAATCAATACTTCCTGCGCGGCTTCCAGCTCGATCACGGCACCGACTTTTCCGTCTCGCTCGATGGCGTCCCGCAAAACCTTCCCACGCACGCCCACGGCCAGGGCTACCTGGATTTGAATGACCTGATTCCCGAACTGGTCGACAACATCGACTATCGCAAGGGCCCGTATTACGGCAATGTCGGCGACTTCTCGGCCGCCGGTTCGGCTGACATCCACTATGTGGACTCGCTCCCGCAGGGGTTCGCTTCCTTCACCGGCGGCAGCTACGGGTACGAGCGCGGGCTGGTGGCTGACTCCCTGAGCGTCGGCAACGGCAATGTCCTGGGGGCAATCGAATATTTCCACGAGAACGGACCGTGGGATGTTCCCGAAGATTATCAGCGCATCAACGGACTCGTTAAATACAGCGAAGGAAATGTCCTCCAGGGATGGAGCGTCGAATCGCTCGACATGCACGGCAGATGGAATGCGACCAATCAGGTGGCCGACGCAGCGATCGATGAGGGAATCATCGGGCGCTACGGCTCGCTCAGTCCCAGCGACGGCGGCGACACCGAGCGATACACAGTCGCCGCCGAAGGTCACGAGAAAAACGCCCAGGGCGAAACCAACGTGGAAGGTTACGCCGCCTGGTACGACATGCAGTTGTGGAACGATTTCACTTACTACCTGAACAACCCGGTGCTGGGCGACCAGTTTGAGCAGCAGGATCAGCGCCTATACGGCGGCCTTCATGCCGAGCATACGTTCAACGGCACGGCCTTCGGCCGCACTTCCGACACGACCATCGGCACGCAACTCCGCAGCGACGACATCCATCCAAGCCTTTACGATACGGATGATCGCGACATTTACGCCACCGTGGAAACCGATCATGTCGTCGAAAGCACCGCGGGCGCGTACATTGAAAATCGCACCGAATGGACCGACAAATTCCGCACCGAGGGGAGCCTTCGGGGCGACTATTTCAACTTCCACGTCCATAGCGACCTTCCCGATGATTCGGGGAATCCCAGCGCCGCCATCTTCAGCCCCAAGCTCAATCTGGTGTTTGGTCCGTGGGACAAAACCGAGTTCTATATCAGCGGCGGATACGGCTTTCATAGCAACGATGCCCGAAGCATTGTCAGCACCGTCGCGCCGGACCAAGGCGCCCCCGAGACCTTGCTGCCTGCGACTCGCGCCCGAGCTCTCACTCAGGCGCGCGGCGCCGAGACCGGCGTGCGCACCGGCATCCTGCCCGGCCTGCAAAGCACCCTGTCATTTTTCGTGCTCAACTTGAAATCGGAACAGGTCTTCGACGGCGACACCGCCGAAAGCGTCCCAAGCGGGCCAACCCAGCGCATTGGTTTTGAATCGGGAAATTTCTATAGCGTGACCCCATGGCTCACACTCGACGGCGATTACTCTCTCTCGCAGGCCCGATTCACCGATCATGAACCCGCCGGCGATTATGTCCCCGAATCCATCGAGAGCGTCTTGCAATCCGGCATCACCGTTCACGATTTGCCCGGGCTCAAGGGCCTCTTTGGGGCAATTCGCGTTCGCTACTTCGGCCCCCGCGCGCTGACGCAGGACGATAGCGTGCAATCCAATTCGTCCACGCTCCTCAACGCCGAACTGGGGTATGAATTCAACGATCACCTCACCCTCAAGGCTGATTTCCTGAACGTGGGAAATGTCCAGACCGACGACATCGAATATTATTACCAGTATCAGCTCAAGGGTCAGTCTCCGATGAACGGCGTCGTCATCCATCCGGCGGAGCCGTTCGAGGCAAGATTCACTTTGACTTACACGTTCTAAAACTTTGCATGACGACCGCGGAAATTGGCGGGTGTAACTCCTCTTTGTGGCGAGGCTACCCTTTACCCCCTCTCCATGTACTCAGGGAGAGGGTTGGGGTGAGGGTTCTTCGCCTTTCGCCCCA
>JBEKYH010000594.1:0-2607 GCA_049511115.1 Tepidisphaeraceae bacterium
TATTGGTTGCCAATCAGGACAAACCGGCTGACGACGCAACCATCCTGTTGCAGTCCCAACGCACGCTCCGCAATGGCGCTGTCATAAAGGCGGTCTATCAAGACATTCCCCAGGCGTTCAGCATCGACAGCCCGATGCTCCTCGAGCGAGTTCTCTACACGCTAGCGGGCCAGTTTACGGGGGTCTTGTCCCCTCAATCGGTTTGCAACGCCTTGCATTTGTCGCAGCCCACGTTTGACCGCTACCTCAGCTATTTGCAGCAGGCCTATCTGGTTTTTACGCTGCCCAACTACTCCGGCAGCGAGGCGTCCGTCCAGAAGCGCGGGCGGAAGGTCTATTTTGTCGATGGTGCGATACGCAACGCCGCCTTGCAGCGGGGCATTGTGCCGCTGAGCGACGACCGGGAGATGGGCATGTTGATGGAAAATCTCGCCGCCGGGCATCTGCATGCGCTGAGCCTGCAAAGCCAAATTCGCCTCTACCACTGGCGAGATGGAGACGATGAAGTTGATCTGGTCTACGACGACCCCAATCACCCGCTGGCCTTTGAGATCGGCTCGTCGTCGGCGCACCACCGCGGCGGCCTGCGGGCGTTTTCGGAGAGATACAAAAAGTTCAAGGGGAATTGCTACCTTGTATCGACCGATCCGTCGGCGCGCAAGCCGGAACATTCAAATGACGGAATTGGCGCGATTCCAATTGATCTTTTCCTCCTGTGCCTGGGCCTCCAGGCGGAGCGCGAGTTGGTGAAACGCTTGGCGCCGGCTGGCGCTATTCAATAATCAGCCCAGATGCACACGCCGGGAAAAACTGTGCTGGAATTCCGCTTGCGTCCAAGTCATGCTACGCGAATGAAACGCTGGAGCCCGGCGCGACTTTGCCTTCACCTCACGGCCGGCCTCCTTTTGTGGCTGTTGGCAGCGGCGCTCTGCCTGTGCGTCGGTTCGACCGGCGTGCATATTCCGCGCGGATATGAGCTGATATTCCGGCGCGAATCGGTGGCGGTGGCGTCGCTTGTCGGTGCGGGGCTGGGCGCTGCCGGGGCGGCGTATCAGGCGCTCTTGCGTAATCCGCTGGCGGATCCCTATCTGCTGGGGGCAAGCAGCGGGGCGGCGCTGGCGGCGTATTTGTGGCGCTTGCCGGCGGCGACGGCGCTGTTGGCGGTGGGCGGGTCGTTTGCCGTCGAAGCGGGCCAGCAGGCGTTTGCCTTCGGGGGCGCGCTGGCGGCGGTGGCTGTGGTCTTGGCGATTACCACGATGCGGTCGGGGCGGCGGCTTGATCCAGTGACATTGTTGCTCGTGGGTGTCATCGTCAACGCCGTGACCGGCGCACTTTATCTCCTTCTCAATGCCGTTCACAAAGACCTGCCCGGCGAGGGTGGAGAGATTTCTCTCCTCGTCGGGGGAATATTGCATGTATCGCAGACGCAGTGGTTTTGTGCTTTGGCGCTGATTGCCATTGGCTGGATCGCGCTGCTGATTCTTTCCGGGCCATTGGCGGTCGCGACGCTGGGGGATGACCAGGCTCAATCGCTGGGCGTCCATATTCGCCGGTTGCGCTGGATCGCCCTTTCGGCGGCGTCGCTGATTACCGCGGCCGCGGTCGCGATCAGCGGGCCGATAGCGTTTGTGGGACTTGTATGCCCGCATGTCGCGCGGCGGATCGTCGGGGCCGATCAGCGGCGGCTTTTTCCGGCGTCCACGGCGGCGGGGGCGATATTGCTCTGCCTTGCCGACGCGGTCAGCCGCGGGCTGGCGATGCCGAATCTCGTCGGGTCGCAGTTGCAAGTCGGCATTTTGACCGGCTTGCTCGGCGGCCCGTTCTTCCTCGTGCTTCTGAGCGGTGGATTCAGCGCCCGCGCTGATGCGGATAGAACTTAAAGTAGGGGCTTGCGATTCGTTGGCCGGGCATGATGGTCGGCGTTAGTTGCATCTTCCACAAAATATAGTTCACGCAAAGCTGATCGCGCACGCTGCCGTAATTGATCTCGCGCCAGCAGCGTTCGTTGAACTCCCGCGACAGGGGGCTGTGCGAGCGCAGGATGGCGGTTGTTTCAAACAAGCCGTGATGGGCGGGATAGCCTTCCTCGCGATAGCGCTCGACTTGCCGCCGCATCGTTTCGGCGTCGTCGAGGGTCAGGCGCAGGCACATCTCCAGTTCCTGGTAAACGCAGTCGCGTTCGGGGTGGCGGCAAAGCGCGATCGCGCGATCGGGGGTCAGATAGCGATCCACCAAATCCCATGGATTCACCAATAGCTGCTGCGTGCCATCCATCCAGAGGGAAAAATCGGTTTCTTCTCCCAATGCAACGTGTGCCATGAATTTGTGCCAGCGAGCCATGCGGCGGGGATTGGGATGCTTCCACAGCGGGGGGCGAATCTCCCAGAGCGGCGGCACGTCGCCGGCGGTTAGAAAATCGCTGAAGCAGACGAACTCGACATGGCGCCCCTGCGGGTCCGGCGGCGAGACGATCTCCCGCAGGGCGTCGCGCTGGCTTCCCATGATGGCCGTATAGACGATCACGCTGTTTCACCATACAAGAGGACAGCCATGCAGACCGCGCCGGTTCAAAATGCTCCCCTCCTGGCCACGCAGCAGCTTCATTTC
>JBEKYH010000595.1:0-2593 GCA_049511115.1 Tepidisphaeraceae bacterium
TCGACGATGTCGTCAATGGGCGAAATAAGTCCCGGCGAGAAAATCGGGAAGAGCGCGATCTGGGTCACATCGGCGGCGGCGGCGACGGCGCGGGCGATCCAGATTCGGCGAGTGGAAAGCAGGGGGGGAAAGCATGAAGGCTTACTTGGGCTGGTAGGAAAAGCTCTGGCCGCCGACGGAGGCCTCGACCATCAGGCCGCCGATGGGATCGACAAAAACGGCGATGCCGTCGTCATATTTGGCGGAGGAGGCGGCGCCGCTCTTGAGGGCGACGGCGGAGGCATTGGCGGCGAAGGCGAAGCGGCCGCTTTCAAAATTGGTGAGGGCGTCTTTGTACTCAAAGGCGATGACTTCGCTGAAGCTCTGTCCGCCGGCTTGCAGGCCGACGGTCGCCTGGGAGATGTCGGCATAACCGACGAACTGGCCTTTTTCGTAGACCTGGCCGTGGCCATACGCGCCCGCGGCGATGAAGCCGCCTTTGCCGACGGTGGGGAAAATCGCGTAGCCGTAGGATTGGTTGAGGAACGCCTGGAGTCCGGGGTCTTCGACATTCAAGCGCTTCAGGGTAGAGGTAACGTCATCCTGAAGGGAGGCGCGGTCGTCGGAAGAGGTGGGTTCGGTGGTGCAGCCGACGGTGCAGCCAATGATTGCGACAACGGCCAGGAATGGAAAGCTGAAAGATCGCATCGGTTGCCCTCGTATTACCGCGGCAGCGGTTGTTCATGTGTTTCAAAGATGCGTAATTTTTCGACGCGCCGGGCGTGGCGGCCTTCTCCGACGGGGGTGGAGAGGAAAATCGCGACGACGTGGCGGATCTGGTCTTCGCTGAGAAGGTCGGTGCCGAGGCAGAGGATATTGCAGTGATTGTGCTCGCGGGCTCGCAGCGCGGTCACTTCATCGTGCACGAGAGCGGCGCGCACGCCGATGACTTTGTTAGCGGCCACGGACATGCCGATGCCGCTGCCGTCGAGGAGGATGCCCATGTCGCAGGTTCCGCTGCCAACGGCCTTGGCGGCGGGGATGGCGAAGTCGGGGTAATCGACGCTGGCGGTTCCCTCGCAGCCGAAGTCCTCGATTTCGTGATTTAATTGGCGGAGCACCGGAATCAGCTTTCGCTTGGCATCAAAGCCACGGTGATCACACGCCAGGGCAATCTTCATGCTCACTCTCTCTCCAGCGGCGATTATTTGCTCGCCGCCCAATTTGCCATAAAACCACTGGGGCTACAAATAAAAACCCCAAGTCCCGAATCCTGCCTCTGAATCCTTCGACCACATCCTTCCACTACATCCTTCCTCCACATCCTCTCTCTGGGGCGCGTATTGGACCGCAAGAGGGCCTTTACGGCAATGGGCGTTCCGCCAGCCGCGCGTCGATCAGTTTCAAGAGGCGAGCGGCAAGGTCCTGGTAAAGCTGGGCGCTGCCTCCGATGGGGTCCTCGATATCGCCGTCGGGGTCGAGCGTGGAGACTTTATCGGAGGCCGAGGGGACCATGCTCAGGGCCGCCTGGGCATGGTCATGGCTCATGGTGTAGATCGCATCCGCCTGGTTTATCAGCTCGACGGTGAGGGGCCGCGAGCGATGGCGCGAGAGATCAGCGCCCAAGAGCTTGACCGCGTCGGCGGCCTGAGGGGTGGCCTTGGAGCCGGCCATGGCGAAGGTTCCGGCGCTCATCACTTCGATGCCGCGCCTTTCCAGACCGGCGGCGTCGAGGGCCAGGTAGTCGCCGAGCAATTTGCGGGCGAGGGCCTCGGCCATGGGAGAACGGCAGGTGTTGCCGCTGCAGACAAAGAGGAGGGTGGTTTTCATGAGGCGCCGGATGGTTCTCTCATCATAGACGCCCAGGCGCACAATCTGGTAGTCGTCGCCGGAGATTTTAACCAGCGTGGACGGCTTGGAGAAACGGGGAGAGCCGGCGGCGAGGATGAGGTCGGCCTTGCCGTCCATGGCCGCGGCCATTTGGGCGGCGTCGAAGCGCCCCGGTTCGCCGGCAGGAGTGGTCGCGAGCGGGCCGGTGATGGCGGCCAAATCGGCAAAGACAGGATGATCGGGAAAGCGCAGGGTGATGAGGGAAGTGTCGTAGAAATCAGATTCGGCGCCGTTCAATTTTTGCGCGATGTCGCTGCGGCGCTGAGACGGGACCTCAAATTGCAGGCCGACGGGACCGGGCCAGAGTTTGCGCATCATGCGCTGGGGCATCGGGCCGAGGTCGCCGAGAAGATCGGCGGCCTGCTCGCGGCGGCCGAGGTGCGGGGTCAGGGGGCGGGATGGATCACCTCCGCGAATCGCTTTGAGGCGAGAGCGGCCGGAAGCGGAGCTTAGTAATGCGGCAGCGCCGTAGGAGGTCTCAGTGGGAAGGACAACGATCTGGCCCTGGGCCAGCAGTTCCGCGGCACGGCGCACCTGCTGCGCGTAATCGGGAACTTCCAGAATCCGCACCACGGGCGCCGGCATCAAATACCTCGCGGGGATTATCAGAGGGGGGAAATGGGGGTGTCAAGGCGAGCCGACGCCGCGCATCCTACTCGTCGAGGATGTCCTGGATGGTTACGCCAAAGACGTTTTTGAACTTCGAGAGGTACAATGCTCCCCG
>JBEKYH010000596.1:0-2579 GCA_049511115.1 Tepidisphaeraceae bacterium
CGCCACATGGCGGATTTCGGGCCAGGAAAAGGGGACGGGCCAGGAAAAGGGCCAGGGGCCAGGAAAAGGGGACGCCAGGAAAAGGGGACGTTCATAATATTGGGCCAGGAAAAGGGGACGTTCATAATATTGACGTTTTCCGCCTTTCAATCCTGCTCCCCAATCGTCTGCGCATACGTCTTCCCATACGGATAAAACAATTCCTTTCGCCCCTGCTGCCATGCGGCTTTCATTTGGGGCGTCGTGATGTCCCAATCCGGCCTGCATTTCTTCGTCACGGCGCGCAGGTCCTGGCGCAGGTCTTCCAGGGTGGCACGCCCGAAGAACCAGTAGCCGTTGTATATCTTGTAGATGACCAGACCCGGCTCCAGGACGATCGTGTGGGGGATCATCGGATTGTGGAGCGGGTCGGTATATTCCGCGATGTCCAGGTCCTTCTGCACGATCCGCCGCGAGTCCGACAGGAAAGGCCAGTGAGCCCCCACTCCGCTTCGGTATTCATTGGTCTCGGTGATGTTGTCGGTGCCGAGCGTGACCAGCCGGCAATACCCGACCTCAAGCTCAAAATGCAATTGAACTAGCCCTTCGTGCTCGCGGCGGTCCTTGGGGCAGAAACCTCCGCGGCTCAGGACCAGAATCATCGGATGCTGCCCCTGCAGCTCCGAGAGCTTGCGGTGTTTCGCCGTGTGGTCGGGCAGCTCATAGTCGGGGAACGTCGCCCCGGGAACCATGTCGCTTCGCATAGAAATGTCTCCACCTCGGTCAGTCGTGAAAAATCGCGGCTCCCCACGGCGCCCCCGTCGCGCCTCCATCGACCATCAGCTCGATGGCGTTGATGTACGAGGAGTCATCGGAGGCAAGGAAAACGACCGCTTTGGCAAGGTCTTCCGGCTCAGCCCACCGGCCCAGTGGAATCCTGGATGACATGGCCCTGGCCAGCCTGGCGGATTCCTCCTCGGATAAAGAAGCGCGTGCCCCCTTATGCCAGATGGGAGTCTTCGTCGCGCCCGGCGCCACGACGTTCACGCGAATGTTGCGCGGCGCCAGATCAGCCGCGATACACCGCGCCATGGAGACAACGCCGCCCTTCGTGGCCGCATAGGCCGCCACGCCGGCTTGGCCCACATAGTTGTGCACCGATCCGTTAAAGATGATGCTGCCGTTGTCGTTCAACAAAGGGGCGGCCGAATTCACTGTAAAAAAAGCGGCGCTGAGGTTGGTGCGAATGACATTCTCAAAAACCCCCTCGTCGGTCGAGCCGGTGGGGGTGCGCCCGGAGATGCCGGCATTGGCGAAGACGATGTCCAGCTTGCCGAAATCCTTGGCCAGGTCCGCGAAGAGCCGCTTGCGATCGTCGGCCACGGTAACGTCAGCGCGATAGCCGCGCGCTCTGGGTCCCAGTTCGGCGACCGCTTCATCCAGCGTCTTCTGTTCCCGGCCGGTAATCGCGACCTGGGCGCCTTCCGCAACGAAAAGGCGCGCGGTGGCCAGCCCGATGCCGCTGTTTCCGCCGGTGATGAGTGCCTTTTTACTTGTGAGTTTCATGGTTTCTCCTTGTTGGCCGGCCCATCAAATGTGATGGCCGTCATCCATGCGACATCGCATGTGCCGGATTTTGCTTAGCCAAAGTTTCGTCAAACAGGATGACGCCGCCGATGACTTCCGAACCCTTTCTGCCGTCGTTCATTGCGGCAGCTCTTCGCCGGACTGCAGTGCCACCATGAAGGCCGCGTACCAGTCTGCCCAGTTCGCGTTGCGCTGCCCGGTGCGTTTCTCATGCTCGCCGTTGGCTGCCTCCGCGCGCCGCAACGCGCCGGCCAGATCATTTACCGATCCGAAGGAAGTCGCGCCAGGTTCGCCGCGTTTGGGGTCGCGGATCGAGACCTCCTGCATGTGCCAGACGTTGCCGTCGGGATCACTGAATAAGGCGCGTGAGCGGTAGGAGAGACGCTGCGGATGCAGGCCGCTGCCCCGGCCTTCCGGGCCGTCGTGGAAGAACTCACCAACCGCGACGCCGCTGGCGACCAACTGGTCCCGGGCGGCTACGATGTCGGCAACGATCAGGAATGCCTTGCCCGAACCGGGAGCGGCCGACGTGATGTTCTTGCCGAAATGGACCGAGCAGCACGAGCCTGGCGGCGTGAACTGGACCAGGCGAAAGTCTTCCCCTGCGGAGCGGTCAATGTTGAGCCGCCATCCGATTCTCTCGTAAAACTCCTTCGCGCGGTCGACATCCGAAACGGGGATGACGACGACCTCGAGCTTCATGTCAATTCTCGCGACCCCCGCGTTTCTTGCTGCGTCGTTATTATGGACTTCATTGGTGCTCATCAGTACCTCCCGTGTTCTGTGGGGGATCGCCGTCACGATTCTATCCACGAAGGAATGAGGCGGCGGAGCACTTCAAACGACTTGAATTTTCGATGGGCGGCATTCCGCGCCTAGCCGCGAAGAATGGGCGCCCCGAAGGGAGCACCCGTTAATCCGCCGTCCACCATCAGCTCGACCGCATTGATGTACGACGAATCCTCAGAAGCCAGGAAAAGCACAGCCTTCGCGAGTTCTTCAGGTTCGCCCCA
>JBEKYH010000597.1:0-2574 GCA_049511115.1 Tepidisphaeraceae bacterium
CGGGCCAAATGAGATGCTTCGGTCTCACCTCTGCGCAAACCATGATGCCGAGCAGCAATGCGGAGAGGGCGATGCCGATTTCCTGACCCGGAAGGGGGATGCCGACGAGACCGAAGAATCCGCCGATGGCCATCACAATCGGGAAGACAACCGGCAGCAGCCACATGGCCTGACCGCCGAGTTGCGCGCCCCAGAGGCCGACGGCGACCATTGCGCAGATGTGATCGAGACCTGACCACGGGTGATGAAAGCCGCTTGCGAAGCCGCCGGCCTCGCCCGGTATGATGTGCGCGTCCACGCCCGGCGCCAGGGCGAGGAAAAGCGCGAGCCAGAGGAGGGGGCGCCATTGTTGAAGCGAATCGGGTTTCATATTCGTTTTCGTGGTTGCTGGATATTCATTTTAACGCTGCAAAAAGCATGAAGATGCGCTGAATGGTCCAGGCCGCACCGAGGCTGCCGACGGTGTAAGCGGGCAATGCTTCCGCCCAGCGGGTCCAGCGGATTTCCAGAGTGCGGAATGAACGCTCCAGCAGGAGGATGATCGCGACGAAAAAAAGCTGGCCGATTTCCACGCCGCAGTTGAAGAGCAACAGAGCGAGCGGAATTTCCGAGCGCGGCAATCCGAGCGCAGTCAGGCCGCTTGCAAAACCGAAGCCGTGGAGCAGGCCAAAGGCGCCGGCCACGATCCACGGATGGCGAATGGTGAGGCTCGTCCCGCCGCGCTGGGCGCGGACGATCTCCGGACCGAGAAACAGAATGGAAAGCGCGATGGCGGCATTGAGCGGGATGGCGGGGGCGCTGGCCCAGCCGAGCGTTGCGATGGCGAGCGTGATGCTGTGCGCCACAGTGAAGGCGGTGATCGTTTTTACCAGCATCCAGCGGTTGCGCACGATGAGCATCAGGCCAAGGACGAAGAGGAGGTGATCGACTCCCATCAGGATGTGCTGGATGCCCATGACGAGGTAGGTTTCCGCCTCCTGCCAGCGGCCGGGCGCCGGCTCGATGCGGTGGGACCTTTGATCGGGTGTGAGGCGGAAGACTTGCGAGACGCCATTCGGGCGGACGACGCGGACGAGAACGTCGGCGATGGCGGCGGCGGCTCCGTCCACGGAGACCTCCTTGCCGTCCAGGCCGCCCGAGCAGAGAATCGTAAACTGCTCGGTGGCGGTGTCGCCGACTTGCATCCGCACTGGCTGGGAGGTCACGCGGGCTTCAACTGGCAGGTGGGGGAGCATGCCGCTTTGGAGATCGGCGCGGGCCGGGGTTTTCCAGAGGACCTGCCATTCTTGCGAGCCGGTCTGGCGCAATTCGAGATAAGCGGGCTGCATCTCGTGGGCGGCTGCCAGGGGCGCGGCGGCCAGCAGGACCAGCAAAGGGAATATCGGGCGCCAGGTTTTCATTTGGCAGGGGGCCCAGGCTGATCCTGCCGCACGATGATGTAGTGCTCGCGCATTTTCTGATAGGCGGCGTCGGCCGCGGCCTGGCGCTCGTGATCGAGCCAGAGGCGCTGGACAGCTTCCTTCGCGTCGGCAAATTGTGGCATGCTGCCGTCCGGGCGCTCGAACTGGGCGAGATTTTTCTCGAAGAAGGCGCGGAGCTCGTCATCTGCCGGGGTGCGGGTTTCCACATCGGCGGTGGTGATGAACTCCATGCGTTGGGCGAGGCGGCGGCGCACGATGGTATCGTCGCGATCGAAGCCGAGGGCACGGGCTTCGCGATTGAGGACTTCCTCGCGGACATAGGCGTCGATTGCCTGGTCGAGTTCGTGCGGATCGGGCGCGTGGCCGTTCAGGCGCTGGAAGCTGGTGCGGAAATTATCGAGCAGGCCCGGGGTAATGACGATTTGCTCCGTGCGCGCGACCGGCACGACCGCCGCGCCCCGCCAGGAAAAGAGGCCGAAGAGCGCGGCGCCGATGAGGAGGAAATGCACGAGCGGCTCGTGGAGCAACTTCAAGGCTGCCGGCTCTTCGCCCGGAGGGACATTCCCGGTCATTGATAGCGGTACAATTTGACCCGCTGAATGGCGGGTCCATCGCCACGGAAGATCAGGCCGCTACCTGATTGGTTGTCCGCGGCAGCCGCGGCCTGATGGTAATTGATCAATACATCGTCGCCGTTTTCCTTTCGCCCAGGAATCCATTGGCCCCTGGAAAACCTGCCGGTCTCCGCGTCGGCGAGTCCGGCGATTTCAGGGCCTGGCGTGTTTGGCGAGAAGGTGATCTGGACATCGGAGCCGGCGACAAAGTATTCGTCCGGGCGGGTGGAGATGATCATCGCGTAGCCGAGCGCGGGCACTTGCGCGGGATTCCTGCGGTTCTGCCGCAGCTCGACATGCACGACGTAATTGCCGACGGTGACATCCTGGGATGGTTTTTGCGTGTTGAGCCATGCGCCGCCAATGGCGCCCCTGGACTGGGCATCAAGGATGAGCGGGGTCATTTGCGAGAGCAGTCCGTAGGCGCGGGCAATCGGGAGATTTTCCGGGGCAGCCGGGGTGCGTGCCGCGGATGCGGCCGGGGCTTCGCTGAGGCGGCTCACGTTATTGATGCCGAAAGGCGAGTAACCAATCCCGGA
>JBEKYH010000598.1:0-2573 GCA_049511115.1 Tepidisphaeraceae bacterium
CCTCTCCTGCTCAACTCCCGTGTTGAGCGATCGCGCGGCCACACGCAGACCCAAAGCTCCATAGAACGCAATGCTGATGTCGGTGTCAAAAACGCTGATCGCGGAGTGGTCAATGCCGAGAAAGAGCTTGCCCTTGGCACGACGTTGCCAATGCGCCGGCACGCGACCGTCCGGAAATGCCAGGAGTTCCAGAGGGTGGCCGTCGGGATCGCGGAATTTAAAAGCTGTGACGCTCCCCGAAGCCGACGGCAATCTTTGCGGCCCATCGGTCGAAATCGCGGTCCAACTATCGACAGAAAGCAGCCTTTGATAAGCAAGATGAATATCCGAAACGACGATCGCGAAGTGCTGAAAGTACAAATCTGACGAAGTCGCACCGTCAGGATAGGGCCGTCCCGGTCGGTCGAATTGCAAAAACTCGACTATTTCATCGCCCAAACTGAGTGTGATCGCTGAAGCCCCGCCCTCCACGCCCATAAGCCGCTCAAAATCAGCTCCTGACCGACGCTCGATCCCGAGCAAGCGAAAATTCAAGGCATTCTGATAAAATTCCGAAAGCCGATGCGCATCCGGTGTCGTCAGGCAGAAGCTCGCCACTTTTCGAATTTGGGCATGAGGCATCGGGCTTTCCAAGACGGTCACCGGAAATCGCAAGTTGATCGGGGCGCAGATTCTTCGAACTGGACCACCATGAGCACGGCCGGAACGTCCCCGATGGTGCCGGACCGGTGCCCGCGCCTGCCATCGACTTCGCGGCAGTTCTGATCCCCACCAAACGAGATTTCGCCCGGGCCCATTTCGACGCGAGTACCGTCCATGGCTTCAACGAACCAACGTCCCGATAACGGCACAATCCATTGTGGTTTCGGGTTTTCATGCCAGGTGCCGATCCAGCTAATCGGCTGCACGGTTACCATCATCGTCGTTCGTCCGGTGATGGGCCTGCCCTGCCACTGAGGGGCGGCGGGCGGCTTCATCGACCTCAACTCGAATTCAGTCATCGCGCACTTCGTTAGCCGGCTGATGCCGTCGGCAGCGGTCCACAAATGCCAATAGGGTACGATCGGCTCCTCGCTCATGAGGCGCCCGCCCGCTGGCTGAAGCTATAGGGATGCGAGGACCCCATCGGATGCGATAGAAATCGTTCAAAGCCGTTCGCACTCGCGCCAAACGCCAATGCCAGAAAGCCACCGCCGAGCGCGAGGTTTTTGAGGAAATCCCAAAACATCTCCCGTCCATGACTGATGCCCCGCAGCCGGAAATCCGGTGTCTTCCAAAATTGCTTCCACAGCAAGGCCGTAACGAAACAGTAAAGGGCCAGAATGAGCGCCGCCATGCGATCAGCGATACCAGTCAGGATCGCAAGCGACATAACAACCTCAACGCTTAAACCGGCAAAGATCAAAATAGTCGCAAGCAAACGGCTCGGCGCGGCTTCCGATGCCTGTCCGACCGCTTGCTTGAAGTTGAGGACCTTATCGAGCGCGCTGAATGGCAAAAACAACATGAGCAACATGGCGCGTGCGGCAAAGGCAACAACTATACTGAGAGGGGCCATTAATCGCTGCCTTGTCGGAAGACACGAGATTTTCCGGAACGGAGTTTCTCGGTTAATAATGCGCCGCCGGAACTATAGTGCCCCAACACCGATCAATTATTCGCCTACTTTGACCAGAAAATCGTTGCCATCCCACTTGCCTCGTTCGGTCCACAGGATCGTGAAACGCACCTCGACGCCTGCGGCCAACGCCTGAGTTGGAAGGTCGCAAAGGAAAATGCCCAAATCCGTGGGATGGCTCTGACTGTCCGTCGTGGTCACCCAATTGTCGGACGACCAATGGACCGAAGCGGCTTCCAATAATTCAAGACGCAGGATGCGACCGGCTGCAATTCTAGTGATCTTGGAGGCTGTGCGCCAGACAATGGGAGCAGGTTCAGGCTTGCTCTTTACATATCGAGCGTAGGCCTGCGGCGGCATGTCAAACACGCCACCGTCCCGCAATGAGCGCAGTAATTTAATATGTTCGGCGTGTGCCCAGACCAACGGCATTGCACTGCCAGAGGGCCGCCCCAGAAACAACTCGCGTTCCGGAATATCATCGCTATCCCAGATTTGTTCTGGCAGAAGACCGCCGACGCTGGCGGAAGCCTCGAACGTTGCCAATAATCGCCGTGCTTCCTCCAGCTTCCCAGCCGCGATCTCGTAGTGCGCCCGCTCAGCGGTCAAGAGCGGCCAGAGCCGGCCGATGCCGGAGCCGTCAAACGGTGCACCATCGGCATGTTCCCCGTAGCCATCGTCGTTGTAGCGATACCAATAGGGGCCAGCGGGCAGTTCGCGCTTCAGTAAGGCGTCAATTGCTGCGACCGTATTGAGAATACGTGGATCGTCTGCGGCGCGCAGACCGAACCGTACATATGCAAGCGCGTCCGGACTGACCAGGAGACCGGCCTCCAGCACTTCGTTGCCATCGGGCCGGTTGCGGATTGGTATTAGGCCACGCGAACTGAACGCACCGTCGCTCCCCGCAAATCCGATCCGTATATAGTAACCATCAATTCCGAGCAGGCGGGAT
>JBEKYH010000599.1:0-2570 GCA_049511115.1 Tepidisphaeraceae bacterium
TTTGCCCACTGAATTGCCGGCCCGCCAAAAGGGGTGAACATCATAGTTCCAGGCGCGTTGGGTAAGTCGACGGAATTCCCGCCGGGTGGCACTACCTTGGATTGTGCTCGTATTGTCCGAGACCCGGGATCGAATTTGCACATGAGCTCGTATACGCCGACCTCGGAAGACCCCTCATCCAGTTCAGCTACGGTACCAGACAACTGGATGGGGCCTTGAGGATCAGCGCCGTGCCACACAAGATCACTGCCGTACCATCCGCTCATAAACCAGCGTTCCGGAGGTTGGTCTACGCTCCTACACAGTGCCGCCACCGCCTCCAATATGCTCGTCTTCCCACTGTCATTGGGCCCGATGAGCACATGGAACGGCGTAAGGTCCAGCGTCACGTCGCGCAGGGCCTTGTAATTTTGAATATGAATCTGGCGAATCATGCCGGCTCCATTCTTGATCCAATTGTACTCTCATCGGCCGCCAGTGCGATGAGGGCAATCAAAGAACTCGCCAGATATGGGACTTAAATGACGTTTCGCGCCACATCGACGGCCGGCGGTTGGTCGGTTCCCTCGCCCGCCCGCTCCAACTTAAACACCGTGATCTCCGGCCGGCACCAATGCAGCCGCCTCTTGCCGTAACTGAGCCCGCGATTCACATACAAATGCCGGCCCTCGATGGCGTAATGGCCATGCGTGTAATGGCGGTAAAGCCGCGGATAAAGCCGCCGTCCCAGACGGCTCGACCCCACCTGCCGGCCGTGCGTGTGGCCGCTGAGCATCCACTGCCACGGATATTGCAAAAGCTGTTTCGCATTCACGGGATTGTGATTCAGGCAGACAATCGGCAGCGCTGGATCAACCCCGCTCCATGCCTTGGCCGGATCAATGTGGCCGGACCATTCATCATCCAAGCCGACAATTGCCAGTGGTGTGCTTACGCCCTCGCCGCGCACGTAAAGCGTCTGGTTTCGCAAGACGATCAGACCGCGCTCGCGAAGGCCTTCGGCAAGCACTTCGGCTTGCCGACGCGCGGTGCCGTTGGCACGGCGGCCGTGCATGCCGTAATCGTGATTGCCGAAGGTACAGATGACGCCGAGGGGAGCGCGCAATCGCGACAAAATCAGGCTGATCCGCTTGGCGTAGCGCAGGCCGCCGGTGATGAGATCGCCAGTCACGACGACTACATGGGGCTTGAGATCATTGATGAATCGGACATACTGAACGAGATACTTCGACCAGACCACGGGGCTGTAATGCAGATCGGAAATCTGCACGATCTTCAACCCCACATGCCGCTCGTCCAGCCCCACCAGGGGCATCGGCAGGCGATGAATATCCACCCAGCGCCGATTCACGGGCAGGGCGTGCAGTCCGGTCAATCCCACGCGATGCAGGTTCATCCAGATGGCGTGCCGCCAATTATGCTGGCGCCGCCAATCGGGCGTGCGAAGATAGCGGAGAAGGTCGTCGAGCATCGCGTCGGCCGCCCGTTTTGGGACTGAGGGCTGAGGAAATTGTCAGCCTTTCGTCTGCCCTCCCCCCACAAATGCAGGGTGGGCACAGCCCACCGTTTGTCACAAAGGTGGGCAATGCCCACCCTACACCTGAGGACTGAGAGACGGACAACATGCGGCGGCCCGCGAGCATCGGTCTTTTCTGCGCCTTAGTCCTCAGCACTCAGTCCTACGATTCAATCATCTCCAGCGCCCCCGTCAACTCCGATTGCGCATGCGCGTCACCATGCCGCTGCGCCGCGTCGATTCCTTCGCGATATGCCTGCTTGGCGCCTTCGATGTCACTCATCAACTCGCGCGTCTGGCCCAGTTGAAAATAGGCGTAGCATTGTCCCGCGTCGAGTTGGATCACCTGCTGAAATAACTCCGCCGCCTTGGGCAGGTCGGTCTTCTTATGCTCCATCCCCAGCGCATACACAAGAAATGCGTCGCCGGGGCTTTTCGCCAGCATGGCGTTCAGCTTTTCCAGGCGATCTTGAGATTGGGTGGCCATAGTTCTCCTGCGACGATGCGGCGGTTGGTCCGCATGATCGAATCAATAGTTTATCGTAGGTTGGCTGTCAGGGCTTGGCCGCATCGGCCGGCAGCGTATCCGGTCCGGCTTTGGCCATGGCGGCGGCCTGATCCAGCGTCAGCGCCTGGTCATACACGCGAAATTCCTTGATCGACCCGGTCAAACCGGGGTCCTGGTCAAAGCCCGAACGCCCGATCCAACTGTGCGTCGCCTTGACCTTATCCAGCGTGTTGTCGCCCAAATCCGCCGCGGATACGGGCTCCTTGCCGTCGACGAAGACGTGCAGTTTCTTGGCCGCGCCGTCGATGACGATCGCGACCATGTGCTGCTTGCCGTCGTCGAGGGGCGGGCTGTCGATGAAGGTCTTCGATGCCGTGTCCGTCGCGGTGATGGCCGCCCGCGCCTGGCCGTCGGCGTTCTTGGGCGTGTAGTAAATGAATGCCTGCCCGTTGGCGCCGTCCTTGTCGCCGATATCGAGGACGCGGGCAAATCCGGTTATGTCCTTGGCGGTGAACCAGACCACCAGGCTCGCGCTGGTTGCCTTCT
>JBEKYH010000600.1:0-2549 GCA_049511115.1 Tepidisphaeraceae bacterium
TTTCGCTTCTTGCGGCAAACTGAGGCGATGAGCGAATCACATCGTGCGGCTCGGGATAAGTGGCGGCAGATCATCGACGCTCAGCGGGCCAGCGGCCTGACGGCGGCGGCTTATTGTCGTGGCCAGGCCATCAGCCAGGCCTCTTTCTCCGCCTGGAAACGGCGGCTGCTCAGCGTCGGCCCGACGCCGTTGGGCCGAGCTCGCGACGGGGGATTCGTCGAGGTTGCCGCCGCGGGTTCAATCGCGTCGCGGCCGGGAATCGAAGTTCGCATTGGCGGGCATCGCCGGGGAGGCGAAGCCTTTCCACGGCTGGTCGTGCGGCGGGGATTCGACCCTGATCTGTTGATCGAGTTGATCGGCGTGATGGAGGGTTTGGCATGATCGGATTGCCGACGCTTTCCTCGCTGGATCGTTCTGCTTCCACGCGCATCTGGCTGGCGACGGCGCCGGCGGACATGCGCTGCGGGTTTGACCGGCTGGCGGAGTTGGCCCAGGCGGTTACCGATCAGAATCCGATGGAGGGACATCTGTTTCTCTTCCGCGGGCGCGGGGGAGATCGATTGAAAATCCTTTACTGGGACCGCGACGGTTACGCGCTCTGGTACAAGCGCCTGGAGGAGGGAACGTTCAAACTGCCGCGTTTTGACGAGAAGGTCCAAGGCGTGGAACTGCGGGCCAGCGAGTTGGCGATGCTGCTGGACGGCATCGACCTGCGGAGCGTGAAGCGGGTAAAAAGATTTTCCAGAAAAACAGCGGCGGCGTGAAACATTTTGCCGGGTGGTGCGTATTAATCGCATCGTCATGGATGATGCGCATTCCATCTCTTCCCTGCCCGACGACCCGCAAGCGCTCAAGCAAATCATCGTCGATCTGTCGCGTGAGCGGGATGAACTTCAAGGCGCAAAGTTCCGCGTCGAGGCGGAGAAGCAGCAGATCGAGGTTGAGAAGCTCCGCATTGAAGTGGAGCTGCTGCGCCTGAAGAAGCTCTACTACGGCCCGCGTGCCGACCGGCTGCAACAACTCGGCGACGTGAACCAGTTGCTGCTTCAGTTCGCTCAAGACCTGGATGCGCGGCCGGTGAATCCGGGCGATCTTCCGGGCGAAGAACCATTGCCCGAAGTGGGCACGGTGCGCCGCGTGCGCCGCGGCCGGCGCAATCTGGCGGCGTTTGATCACCTGCCGGCGACGCGCCGGATTCACGACCTGGCCGACGACCAAAAGCCCTGCCCCTGCTGCGGAAAGGTGCGCGAGAAGATCGGCGAGGAATCAAGTTGGCAGGCCGAATACATCCCCGGCCACTTCGAGCGGATCGAGCACGTGCAAATCAAGTACGCCTGCAGGCACTGCGAGCAGAACGCACAGAACCCCCGCATCGAACTGGCCGAAAAACCAGTGCAGCCCATCGACAAAGGCATGGCCGGACCGGGCCTGCTGGCCTATGTCGTCACCAGCAAATACGCCGATTACCTGCCGCTGTACCGCCTGCAAAATATCTTCGAGCGCAACGGCTTCGAGATCGACCGCGCCACGCAGAGCGTCTGGTGCGGGGACTGTGCCGACCTGCTGCGGCCGCTGTACGAACTGATGGCCCATCGCGTGCGGCGATCGCACCTGATCGGCACGGACGACACGGTGATGCCGATGCTTTCCGCCGGGAAAACCCGGCAGGCCCGCATGTGGGTCTACGTCGGGGACGCGGACCATCCGTACAACGTCTTCGACTTCACGCTGGGCCGCGGACGTGACGGGCCGATGACGTTCCTGGGTGACTACAAACAGACCCTGTTGGCCGACGCCTACGGCGGCTACGACGGCGTGGTGGTCGGCAACGACATCACGCGCGCCGGCTGCTGGGCGCATGGGCGAAGAAAGTTCGTCGATGCCGAGAAGACGCACCCACAAATCGCCGCCGAGGCGGTGGCGTGGATCAAACGCCTGTACGTCATCGAAGAACGCGGCAAGGCCATGGATGTTGGGGCGCGGCTGGCGTTGCGACAACAGGAATCGGTCCCGATCCTGGCGGCGCTGAAAGACAGGTTGTATGCCTGGCGCGACCAGTTGCTGCCCAAGCATCCGATGTCGTTGGCAGTCAACTACGCGTTGAACCAGTGGAACGAATTGAACGTCTTCGCCGGCGATGGCGCGGTGCCGATCGACAATAATGTGAGCGAGCGCGAGATGAAGCGGATCGTGCTGAACCGCAAAAACAGTCTCTTCGTCGGCAACGAACGTGGCGGCGCAACGGCGGCGGTGTTATCAAGCCTGACGAGCACGTGCCGGCGGCACGGGGTGGATCCGCAACGGTACCTGACGCAGTTGCTGACGAATCTGCCGAAGACGCCGATCAGCCAATTGCCTCAGTGGCTGCCGGATGAATGGCTGCGGCGAAACCCCGCGCCGTCGGGGTAGTGGGGTTTAGATAGCGCTCACTATAAATATATCAAATGACAGATATCATCGATATATGATTTCTAAGAGACCACATCGGAATTGCTTTATCACAAATACGCTGGAACGGAACGTTTAACGTGTTAACCTCCGTATCGCGC
>JBEKYH010000601.1:0-2541 GCA_049511115.1 Tepidisphaeraceae bacterium
ATCAGAACCGCCGGCCGGAATACATCGCCGCCTTTTGGAATGTGATCAATTGGAAGGTAGCCGAGGATCGATTCGCGCGCGGGCATTGAGTGAATGCTACCTTTGTAGGGTGGGCATCGCCCACCTTTCGCGCCGAAAACAAGAAGGTGGGCGATGCCCACCCTACAGTGAAATCACTCCGGGCTGTTCTCCTCCAACTGCGCGAGCCTTGGCGCGATGCGGTTGCCGAATTGCTGGACCGACCGCGCCAGCATCACGCCGAAGACCGCGGTAAGCAGCCCCAGCAGAATCGTCGTGCGCCAGTGCCCGGGGCAAAATTTCTTGAATTCCGGGGCCACCGCGATAAGGCTCAGGATCGCGGCCACCACCACCACGGCGTCAAAGCTGGCCCGCTGCCAGTAGCTGCCGCCAAGATGAAGCCACATGCCAAATTCGTCGAACGTGAGGGCGAGACCCACGCCATACACCGCCGCCGCGACGTTGAGCCAATGGCCGTGGGGGCGGAAAAAAAGCAGGTAAGCGCCGACCCCGCACAACATGAATATGCCGTAGTTGAGGTGGTGGACGTGGTTGCCTTTGACATGCAGGTACAGGTCGGGGATCGTGCGCGACATGATGAGGATGACCAGGATTCGCGCTAAGATGAAGGTGACCAGAAACGCCGCGAGCGACCAGCGGGCCAGCCGGTAGGCGACTTCCGGCGGGCGCGGGTTGTGGCTGGCGTCGAGTGCATCGGAAACAGGAAGTTGGGGCGAAAGCGGGCTGGAGGACATACGCCCATGATAACGTCCCTTGCAAAATTGCGGCAGTTCATTGCGGCCCGAGCAACCGGCAACGCCAACCAACTGCAAGATCGCACGTATGACCGCTTTGTCGCCCCAACGGGGCGAGGGTTTGTAGCCACGGGTGAAGCGCAGCGAAACCCGTGGAAGATGGCTCCCGCACGGCGCCCCTCTGCTCGCCCCGGAAGGGGCGAAGGAAGCTCTGCGCGCGTGGAGCTTACATCTTGGACGAGGCGCTTCCACCGCTCCTGCCGGGGCGGGCGCATTGGTTCCTCACTTTTCACGGGTTGCGCTTGCCCGCCTGTTGCGGGCTGCGCTTCACCCGTGGCTACCATCCTTCGCCCCTGTGGGGCGATTGGGCATCGACTTCAGTCGCCCTGTTGGCTGATTGCTTTGATGTTGGTGATATCGATCGGTTTACCCATGAACGCACGAGCCCAAACTCAGGCGGATACGTCGGCCGTCGTGCAGGGTTCCACGGCGTTCGCCTTGGATCTGTATTCCCACCTGCGCGACCAGCCAGGCAACTTGTTCTTCTCGCCTTATAGCGTCGATACCGCGTTGGCGATGGTCTACGCCGGGGCCCGCGGGCAGACCGCCACCGAGATCGGCCAGACCCTCCACCTGCCGCCGCTCGCGCCCGATCAAGTCCATGCCGCGCTGGGCGAACTCGTCCAGCGCTATCAGGCCGACAAATCCGACAAGAAATACGAACTGCACGTCGCCAATGCGCTCTGGGCGGGAACGGGAACGAATCTGCTGCCGGACTATCTGCGCATCGTGCAGGGAAATTACGCAGCGAGATTGAGCGTATTGGATTTTTCCGATTCCCAAGGCTCGGCCAAGACAATAAATGATTGGGTAGCCGGGAAGACCAACGACAAGATCCAGAATCTAATCCCCGCCAGCGCCCTGGGCGCCATGACGCGGCTGGTTTTGACCAACGCGATCTACTTCAAGGGAACCTGGGAGACGCCGTTTGATGCCAAAGAGACGGCGGAGGAGCCTTGGCACGGCGCTGGTACTGACGATGCGTCGGCCGCGAAGATGATGCAGAGGGTCACGGAGTTTGGCTTTTATCAGGACGATGCTCTGTCCGCGTTGCAGATGCCCTACGCCGGCGGCGATTTGGCCATGCTCGTGCTGCTGCCAAAGCGCAACGATGGGATTGGCGATCTGGAAAAGTCGCTTACCTTCGCGCAATTGAGCAAGATTGTTTCACAAGTCCGTTTGCGCGATGTGATTGTTTCATTTCCCAAATTCAAGGTGGAAAGCAGCTTTGATCTGAATCCGGCTTTGGCAGCTATGGGGATGTCCACCGCATTCTCGACAGCGGCGGATTTCTCCGGGATCGACGGTGCACACGACCTGCTGATTTCCGATGTCGTTCATAAGGCATATGTCGATGTGGACGAACAAGGAACCGAGGCGGCCGCGGCAACGGGTATTGTCATGAGTGCGATGGCCATGCCGGGCGCGCGCCCGGTGTTCAACGCCGACCACCCGTTCCTCTTCTTTATTCGGAATGTTAGGGACCAAACCATTTTATTCGCGGGCCGGATAGAAAAACCGTGATATTTAGTTGCACCTCGGTTATACTGCGCTGAACCTTAACGGAAAGGTCGCCATGCGGAGTACACGAGGGTTATTTTTTGCGGTTCTGCTTGGAGCGATGATTGCGATTACCGGCCTGACAGCCTCGCCTGCCTGGGCAAAGGGCGGCGGAGGCGGCGGTGGTGGCAAGGGCGGCGGTGGAGGT
>JBEKYH010000602.1:0-2538 GCA_049511115.1 Tepidisphaeraceae bacterium
CGCTGATTGGAAATGGCATCATAGTCTATTCGTCCATCCCCCTTTATCGAGTTCCGGCTGGTACGCCAATCCGGCCGATGGGCTGGGCAATGTTGTGCTTTTTGGTGGCGGTCACCACGTTAATCGTTGTCCTGCCCCTGGCTATCGCGGATATCATGCGGCGCGGTTTTCGCTGGCTGCAATGCCTGGCAATTGTGCTGGCCTTGGCTCCCTATCCGCTTTCCGAATTCACGCTCTGCAGCGCGCAGGCGGTCAGAGGTTTCAATATTTCCGATTAGGGCCTGTTAAGATAAATGAGCGCATCGAAGATCGGGGCGACGTGGATGAAAGCGATAAACGTCAGGTCGGGCTGGGCGTGGCAGGTGCTTTGGCGGGAGGAATATAGGCTGCGATCCTGGCAATATTTGGCTGGGCAGTGCAGCGGGCGGGAGTCATCCTTCGGTGTTGAAAATTGCCGGGGTGCATAGTGTCGCCGGGCGTCCGGCGGTTTCCGACAAGGCCACAAAATCATGCCCCCGAAGCCGCAAGCCGCGAAAAAAATCCGCGTCCTCATCGTGGATGACCACCCGATGATCCGCGAAGGGCTGGCCAGCATGCTGGCGACCCAGCCGGACATCGAGTTTTGCGGCGAAGCCGAGACCGCGGCGCAAGCGCTGGAGATGATTCCCTTGAAGCGGCCCGGCATCGTCATCGCCGATATCACGCTGCCGGGGAAGAGCGGCATCGAATTAATCAAGGACATCGTCGCGATGTACCCGGAGGTCTCCACGCTCGCTGTGTCGATGCATGACGAATCGGTTTATGCGGAGCGGGTTTTGCGCGCGGGCGCCCGCGGTTACATCATGAAAAAGGAGGGGGGCAAGCGGATCATCGAGGCGATTCGCAAAGTCGCTGCTGGAGACGTGGCCGTGAGCGAAAAAATGTCGGCGCAAATCCTGCGGATCTTTTCCGGGCGCCCCGGGGGGGACGCCGACTCGCCGGTGCGGCAGCTCACAGACCGGGAGTTCGAGGTTTTCGAGTTGATTGGCCGCGGGCTGGGCACCGCCCAGATGGCGGTGGAGTTGCACATCAGCGCGAAAACCGTGGAAGTCCACCGCGCGCACATCAAGGAGAAGCTCCAGATCAAATCTGGCACGGAATTAATCGCTTATGCGGCGCGCTGGTCAGAATCCACGGAAAACAAGTAAGCAGGATTTGCAAAGCCCACGGCAAGGGGCGCGAAGCAACGCCCGGAAGGCGAAGTTAAAGTCCGGTCGAAAGTCCGCACTCCCAATGAGCACCATTACCCTTACCAAACCGAAATCCGCCGCACTCCCCCGCACCGAACCGCTCCGCCAGCAACGCCCCGCGCTGGAAGCGATGTTTTCTCCCCGGTCCGTCGCCGTCGTCGGCGCCACCGAAACGTTGGGCAGCGTAGGCCGCACCGTCCTCGAAAACCTGATGGCCCAGCCCTTCGGAGGCGTGGTCTACCCAGTCAATCCGAAACGCCCGCAAGTGCTCGGCCTGCCGGCGTTCAAGAGCGTTGGGGATATCCCGGGCGCAGTCGATCTGGCCGTGGTGTGCACCCCGGCGGCCAGTGTGCCGGCGATCATTTCCGATTGCTCGGCGGCCGGAGTCCGCGGCACGGTGGTGATCTCCGCGGGGTTCCGCGAGGTCGGTCCGGCGGGCATCGAACTCGAGCAGGAATTGCTGAAGCGCCGCGGCGCGATGCGGCTCATCGGCCCGAATTGCCTCGGCATCATGAATCCGAGCCGCGGCTTGAATGCCACCTTTGCGGCCAACATCGCCCGGCCCGGGCATGTCGGTTTCCTCAGCCAGAGCGGCGCCCTTTGTTGCGCGATTCTCGATTGGAGCCTCAAGGAGAACGTCGGGTTCAGCTCGTTCGTCTCGATGGGATCGATGTCCGACGTCGGTTGGGGCGACCTGATTTATCACCTGGGCGATGATCCGGCCACCAAGAGCATCATCATCTATATGGAGAGCATCGGCAACGCGCAGGCGTTTCTCTCCGCCGCGCGCGAGGTGGCGCTGGCCAAGCCGATCATCGTCATAAAGACCGGCCGCACCGAGGCGGCCGCGCGCGCAGCCGCCTCCCACACCGGCACCCTCACCGGCAGCGACGAGGTGCTCGATGCCGCTTTCCGGCGCGTCGGCGTTCTGCGGGTCAATACCATTGGCGAACTCTTTGACATGGCGGAAATCCTCAGCAAACAACCGCGCACCAAGGGCCCGCGCCTTTCGATTGTCACCAACGCCGGCGGACCCGGCGGGCTGGCGTGCGACGCGCTTTCCCTCAGCGGCGGCGAGCTCTCGGAAATCTCCGAGCAGACCTTCGCAAAGCTAAACGAAATCCTGCCCGCGCATTGGAGTCACAATAATCCCATCGACGTGCTGGGCGACGCGAGTGCGGAGCGTTACGCGGAGGTCACTTCGCTCGCGCTCAACGACAAGAACTCGGACGGCGTCCTCGTGATCCTCACGCCGCAGGCCATGACCGATGCCACGGCAACCGCCGAAAAATTGAAGGCCCTGAGCGGC
>JBEKYH010000603.1:0-2525 GCA_049511115.1 Tepidisphaeraceae bacterium
ATAGATTTGATCGCCCTTATTAATAGCCGCAAATGGCATTGGGGCATTCTAACGCGCGACGCGTCCGCAGGAGGATACCGACGACGCGAAGCCCCCTCCTCAATCCTCCCCCGGAATACCGGGGGCGGAGGAAGATACAGACGGCCGGTTCTGGCGCGAAAGCGCGCTCTCATAAGCGGCAATCGTTCGCACCGCCGCCTGATGCCACGTGTATTGCGATTCAACCAGCGTCCGCCCGCGCTGGCCCATCCGCGATCGCTCAGGATCGGAGACAATTCGCCCCATCGCCGCGGCCAGATTGCCCGCGCTCAATTCCACGACCTCCCCCGCGCCGCCGCTTGCGATGTCGGGAAAATGACAAGCCGTCGACGCAACCACCGGTGCGCCGCACGCCATCGCCTCCAGCAGCGCAACACTGAATCCTTCATGCCGGCTGGGCAGGACAAAGCATTCGCAATCCACCATCGCGGCGAATTTTTCGCGCCCATACACCGGCCCGATGAGATGGCAGCGATCGCCCAACTTTGCCGCGTCAATGGGGCGCGTCAGATCGGCCTGCGCACCGCCGTCCGGACCCGCGATAACCAGGTCCACGCCGGGATGTCCCGGCGCCAGTTCGGCAAAGGCGTCCACCAGATAATCCACCCCTTTTTGCCGGTGCAATCGGCCCAGAAACAGCACAAATCGCCGCCCGGCGAGAGCCGGATGAGCCGCAAAAAATTCCCCGCGCGACGGCAGCGGATCGATTTCATCCAGCGAAACGCCATTGGGTATGACCGCGGCAGGCGCCGTGATCCCCATCGCGCGAACGGATTTTTCCTCGTCGGCGTTGCCGAGTTGCAAAAGCGCGCTGCCCTGCAGCATGCGCCGGTGCGTCAGTGACAGCGCGAGTCGCTTTTTGAATCGCCCCTTGGTCAGACTCCACGGCTCCAACATGCCATTGAGGAGGATGACATACGGCTTTCGCTCGCGCCGCGCCAGATTCGCCGCGCGAATCAGAATGCCTTCCCAGACATTGTGCAGATGGACGACATCGGCCGCCTCGATCAATGGCGCAAGGTGCCGAGCCGCGTCCGTCCCGCGCAATCGCTCGACCCGGCCGCAGGGCGGAAAACGGTGCCACATCACCAGGTTCCAGTTGGGAACAGAAGCCAGCCGATTCAGCGTGATCGGATCATCGTCCGACGAATAGGAGGCGATGGAGACCTGATGTCCCAGCACCGCCTGCGCCGCCGCGAGGCGCGTGGCGATGACCGGCGGCCCGCCATCAACGAAATTAATCCAGCCGATGACGTGGAGAATCCGCATCACGGCGCTTCCTTGACGGGGCGGGCTTTGGGCTTGGGCTTTGTCTTAGGGGCGCAGAGCGGTCGATAGACTTCAATGCTGAGTCGCGCCACCCGGTCCCATGTATATTGCGATTCGACCAGATACCGACCTTCCTGGCCGAGTTGGTGGCGCTTTGGATCGTAAAGGACGCGATCCAGGGCGGCGGCCAATGCGTCGGCGTTCAGTTCGATGACTTCGCCCGCTCCGGCCGCGGCAACCTCCGGAAAATGACAGTTCGTCGAAATAACCACTGGCGCGCCGGCAGCCAACGCCTCCAGAATCGCGATGCTGAATCCCTCCTGCCGACTCGGGAGTGTGAAGCAGTCGCAATCCACCAGAGCGGCAAATTTTTCCTTTCCATAAAGCGGGCCGACGATATGAACACGGTCCGTCAGTCCGGCCGCGGCAACGCGGCGCTGGAAATTATCTCGCTCCCCGCCATCGGGACCCGCCACGACCAGATCAAGGTCCTCGTGTTTTGGCGCCAGCAGCGCAAATCCGTCGGCGAGGTAATCCAGGCCCTTCTTATAATGGAGTCGCGAAAGAAACAGCACAAACCGGCGGCCCGATAGTTCGCGATGGGAGGCAATGAATTGCCCAAACGGCGGAAGCGGATCGATTTCGGAAAAGTTTACGCCATTGGGAATAATCGTCGCCTCGCATTTCAGGTTAAGAGGCGCGATAAGTTCCTGCTCACTATCATTGAGGAGGTGAAGCATGGCGCATTCATCCAACATGCGGCGATATCCCATCGCCAGGGCCACCTGCTTTTTCCATTTCTTCTGTTCCAGGCTCCAGGGATCGAGCATGCCGTTGGGGAGGACGAGATAGGGTTTTCCCATCGCGCGGGCGATCTGGGAGGCGCGAAGGAGGATCATTTCCCAGACGTTGTGAAGGTGGATGACGTCGGTGGCGGCGATGAGCGGCTCGAGCGCGCGGACCGCGCGTTGGCCGCGCAGGCGCTCGAGGAGGCCGGCCCTGGGCAGGCGATGTAGTTCAACGCGGTTCCAGCCGGGAAGGTAACTGAGCTGTTGGCCTGTGTCATAGTCGGCGGCGCACGAATAGCAGGCGAGGCCGACAGTGTGGCCCTGGGCCGCCTGCGCCGCCGCGAGGCGCGTCGCCACTTGCGGGGGGCCGCCATCGGCAAAATCCAGCCGTCCGATTACATGCAATATCCGCATCCGATAACTTCCTGC
>JBEKYH010000604.1:0-2522 GCA_049511115.1 Tepidisphaeraceae bacterium
CGGCGTAAATGGTCTGACGGTGGAAGCGATCTACGCCGGCAGCCACGCGGTTTCGACGTTGTACACGTTTAATCTGAATCTGGCGTCTAATGAGGGCGGCGCGGCGACTTTGTTGGGTCGCGACGGCGCGGGCGTCCTTTATATGGAAACCGAGGTCGTGGATTTGAACACGGTCTTACCCGGGTTCGCTGACCTGGTTCCTCCTGTCGAGCAGTTGGTATTTCCACAACCGCCCAACGGCCTGACCGCGGGCAGCCAGATTGGTGCATCCGTCACGGTGGACATTGATGACCCCAACGGCAACATCATCACCAGCGACGATACCAACGTGACGTTGCAAATCGCCGCCGGCCCGGCCGGTGGCGCGCTGCAGGGTACGACAACGGTCGCCGCACAGAATGGCGTGGCGACGTTTCACGTTTCGCTCGATACGGCAGGCACCTATTCGCTGCTCGCCACTGATGCGGGCGACGGACAGATGATTTCGGACAAGTTCACCGTCACACCTTCGACGGCGGTCGGAGTCGCTTATGCGGTAGCTCCGCAGCCATTGGTCAGCACTGGGGAGACAATCGGTCCAGCAGTGGTGGTGGACGTAGTGGATCAGTTCGGCAATGTGGTCACAAGTGACAATTCCGCCGTCACGCTGGCGATTCAGAGCGGACCAGCCGGCGGCGTGCTCAGTGGAACGACCATCGAGACGGCGCAAAACGGCGTGGCGACATTTTCGGATTTGTCGGTGTCGGCGGCGGGAGCCTATGTTCTGACGGCCAGCGACGGGACGCTGGCGGCGGCGAATGCCAGCTTCACGGCGAATCCGCCGGAGAACTTTGACTATTACGCTGCAAGCACGGTCGGGTCTGAGTTTATCGATACCGCTCCGGTTGGCGCGCTGGTGATGGATAGTCAGGGCGATCTGTTTGGTTGCGATGCCGGCAACGGCCAATATGTCTACCCGACCATTTTTGAAATTCCCGCCGGAGCCAGCGCGGTAACGCAGCTCGTGCAACTCCCTGGCGGGGAGCAGCCGTACACGCTCGCCATCGACGAGAACGGCAATATATTCGGAGCTACTTCGGGGGGCGGAACTGACAATGACGGGACTCTTTTTGAGATTACCGCGGCGAGCATCGCCGCGGGAAATCCGAGTTTCCTGACGCTGGCGTCGATGACCGTCAATAATTCGCAAAGCCCCAGCGGCAGCATCGAATTCAATCCGGACAGCTTTGGCTTGCACCTGGTTGTTGATTCGCACGACGATCTATTTGGAACGGAGCTGGGTCCCAACAACGAAACGGTTCTCTTCGAATTACCTGCCGGGAGCGGCACAATCGAGTCACTGGCGACTTCGGACGGATCGTATGGGTCGGTCTGGCTCGCGGTTGATGCAGGCGGCAATCTATTTGGAACCACGTCCAACGGGAACCTGGCCCTAATGGGGAATCCGCCGGCAGGTCAAGATTCTGCCCAGCCCTCAGGCGATCCCTTGTTCGTAACTACGATTGGCAATTTGGCTAATACGCAGACCGGTTCTCCGTCGGGGGGAGGGAGCATTTTCGAGATCACCGCGGCAAGTCTCGCCGCGGGCAAGCCGATTGTGCAATCGCTGGTGAATTTCGGTTCGGGCCAAAGTCCGTCAAATCTGCTGCTCGATGCCCAGGGCAATTTTTACGGGGCGGTTGGAAGCACGATTTTCGAGGTTACGGCCTCGAGCGTTGCGGCAGGATTGCCGCAAATAACAACCCTAGTGGCTGGCGTGTCGGCGTCCGGTCTGGCCCGGTCCACCAATGGCGATATATACGGCTTTGAAGTCGGCGCCTACTCCAACTTCTTTGTCCTGCCGGCTGGGACAGGAACCATCCTGTCGCTGGCCGCTTATGATTTAGCGCCAAGTACTACTGCAAATAGTCTCAATGTTACTTCGACTGGTAGCTCGGGACAATACGTTCCCGATGCCAGCGTAATTTTGGATGTCGCCGACAACATATATGCGCCGGCTTTCTATGACGGTACGAAGGGCCCCACGGACGATGGCGCGATTTACAAGGTGGCATCGCAGCCGCATTTAGTATTCCAGCCAATTCCCGCCGGGATAAACGCCTTCTCCCCTCTTCTGGCGCCGATCGTCGTCGATGTCGAAGACCAATTCGGGAATATCGAGACGTCGTTCAATTCCGACGTTACGCTCTCACAGTCAAGCGGCCCGGTGAATATGGGTATTGACGGCACGCTTACCGTCGCGGCTGTCAACGGCGTGGCGACGTTCAATGACCTGACTTTTTATGCTGCAGGCAACTACACGCTTGGGGCCGCTGCCGGCCTGTCGTCTGCGACCAGCAACACGGTCGCGGTTGCTTCGCCGGACGTGCATCTGGTCTTTACTCAGGAGGTGGCTGACACGACCGCCGGGACGACGGTCATCCCGACAGTGTCCGTTGAGGTCGAAGACGCTTCGGGAAATCCCTTCAATATTCCGGGCGCCGCAATCGCCGTGGCAACAGACCCCCTCCAGGTTTTCTCTG
>JBEKYH010000605.1:0-2515 GCA_049511115.1 Tepidisphaeraceae bacterium
AACATATGGCAGATGCTCAAGCCAGGCGCGCCAATGCCCGCGGCCTCGATTTCAATCGTTATTGATTGTATTGCCATGTTCATAGCGCCAGCCTGGGCGGCGGCGTAATTTGGAATGTGCGGTTATGCCCAACTATCCCAGGATTCATCCCGCCTCGGTGCTGCTGATCACGCTGGATTCCTGCCGGTTTGATACGTTTGCATCGGAGCGGTGCCCCAATTTCCGCGCCATCGGGCCGTTGCACAAGGCGATGGCGCCGGGGACGTTCACCTTCGCGTCGCACGCGGCGATGTTCATGGGTTTTACGCCGGGGGCCGCCGAGCGCAATGAGCCGTTCGTGAACCCCAAGTTCGGCAAGATTTTCCGCATGGTCGGCGTGGGATTCGGCGGAAAAAACGCCGACTTCATCGGCCTCCAGGGGCGGAACATCATCGATGGATTTAAGCGCAAGGGTTACGCGGCCATCGGCACCGGAGCGGCCCCCTGGTTCGATCCGGCCCGTCCCACCAGCATGCAGCTCATCGAGAGCTTTGAGCATTTTTTCTATCCCGGCGACAAATGGTCCCTGCGGCGGCAGCTTGATTTCGTCGCGGGAAAATTGCCGGCCGATGGAGCGCCCGCGTTTGTCTTCATCAACGTCGCGGAGACGCATATTCCCTATTGGCACGAAGGGGCGGCATGGGATCGGAATTTCAGCCCGTGCGTCCCCTTCGCCCAAACCAACGACGCCGCTGAATGCCGGCGGCGGCAGAAGGCCTGCCTGGCATTTGTGGACCGCGTGATGGGGCCGCTGATCGAGGCGTTTGCCGCCGCGACAACGGTGGTGTGTGCCGACCACGGAGACTGCTGGGGCGAAGACGGACTCTGGGATCACGGCATTCACCATGCCAAGGTGTTTGAGGTGCCGCTGCTGTTTCGGCTGGGGCAGCGGCCCGATTAGCGCGCACACGATCGGGACAAAATGGTGGATGAACTCGCACAATTCGCCGCGGAGATCAAAGACCGCGCCCAAGCCCTGGGCTTTGATCGCGTCGGAATTGCCCCCGCGCGCCCCAGCGCCTACCGCGATTACTTCCGCCGCTGGCTCGACGATGGGAATGCCGCAACAATGCCGTATCTCGCCAATCGTTTCGACGAGCGCACCGACCCAACGGTTTATCTGCCCGGCGCGCAAAGCGTTATTTGCCTGGCGATGAATTATTTCGTGCCGCTCGCCGATTCCCCCTCTCCATGTACTCAGGGAGAGGGCAGGGGTGAGGGTTCTTCCAACATACCGGAGATTTCTGGCAAGTCGAAAATGCACCCTCACCCTAACCCTCTCCCTGAGTACATGGAGAGGGGACCCGAAGGAACCGGCCGCATCGCGCGATACGCGCTGGGAGATGATTATCACGAAATCATCAAGCCGCGATTGCACAAGCTGGCCGATTGGATCAAAGAGCGATTTCCGCAGGCGCAGACGCGCGCCGCAGTGGACACGGCCCCGGTCATGGAGAAGGAACTGGCGGCGCGAGCCGGCATCGGCTGGATGGGCAAGAACACTTGCCTCATCAACGAAGAGATCGGCTCGTGGCTGTTTCTCGGCGAGGTGCTTACCACGCTGCCCCTGCCCGCGGACGAGGCGGCCACTGACCGTTGCGGAACCTGCACGCGCTGCATTGACGCCTGCCCCACCGGAGCGATCACAGCCCCCTACCAGCTCGACGCGCGGCGGTGCATTTCTTATCTGACCATCGAGCATCGCGGCGATATCGCCGAGGATTTAGCCGCGAAGATGGGCGATTGGATTTATGGGTGCGATATTTGCCAGGATGTGTGCCCGTGGAACCGCCGGGCGGCGGCGACCCTGGAACCAAGGTTGCAGAGCCGGTTTCCGGGCGGAACAATAGCGCTTGATAAACTGGAAGGTTGGACTGCCGAAGACTATCAGGGGCGCCTGCGCGGCAGCGCTATGAAACGCGTAAAGTTGCCCGTCCTCAAGCGAAATGGACGAATCGCTCGCCGCGTTGAAACCTCGGGAATATCAGTCAAGCCAACCTGACCTTGGAGCGGCAAGACATGGCGGAAAAAAAACGGCGAACCTCGAATCTTCCTGAAGCGGGCGCCGCCTTCGCATTTCCCATCGGGGACGGACGATTTTCGGTTTGCCGAGTTATTCTCGGCCATGAGAGCGAAAGAGCCAGGCAATGGAAGCGGAAAATGGTGCTCGCCGCGGTCTCTGAATGGATAGGCGACGCCGTTCCCAAAGCCGACAACCCCGCTCTGCGTCCAATCCTTTATTTGAGCCACCACGGCTTTCGGTGGGAAAATCCGCCCTGTATATTGTGGGTTTTCGGGCCAATACCTCGCGATTTCACGTCGATTGGAAATATCGCCCCCACGTCCGCGGAGGAGAAAGTCGTCAACGACAGCCCTGTGGGTTTTGCGCATTGGACATACCTCACGTTCCAGCCGCTCCATCAATGGCGCTGGGACAACGATCGTGAAGCCGTGCTGGCAGAAGACGCCGCGAGAG
>JBEKYH010000606.1:0-2512 GCA_049511115.1 Tepidisphaeraceae bacterium
TCGCCGCCGCCGAGGGTGGAAAGCTCTTGTTCCCGGCCGGCAGCGCCGACCTCGACGACAACATTAAGCCGGTCCTCAACCAGATCGCCGATATCATTCGCGGCCATCGCACGGTCGTCCTTGTCAAAGGCCACACCTCGCTGGACGATTTTCCTCCCGAAGCCACGGCCGTTCAGAAGATGGATTTGTCCATCAAGCGCGCCCAGGCGGCGGCGGATTATCTGATCTCCAAAGGCGTCGATCCCGAGATCATCCGAGTACAAGGCTGTTCGACATTCGAGCCGGTCGTCAGCCACCTCTACACTGTCGACGGCCAGGTCCAGAACCGCCGCGTCGAAGTGGAAGCCACCAGCACTCTCGTGGACGAATTAAAAGACCGCCCGGCGACGACCAGCCCGACGATCGAAGAACCGACACCCACGACCCAGCGGCAAACTCACGAAGCGAACGCAGTTATGTAAACCCACGACGATTCGTCTACCCAAAACAGGTGACGTCAAAAACGTGTAACACTTGTGTCGAAATCGGCAAAAAATTCCAAATTAGGGCTTGACAGGCCCGGCGGCAATCTTACATTGCCCGCAATTCAATCGTATCGGTTCGGGTTGTTGGCATTGTGTTGTTGGGGGCAGACGCATGGCCACGGAAAAAGCGGGCAATTCCAGCGAAAAAATCTGGCCGGCGATGCTCTGCCTGGTGGTCATAGGCTTGCTGGCCGTCTGGGGCATCTGCTACATGCTCTGGCCCAGCATGAAATACGTCGGCCTTAACCCGTCGGCAGCGCAAACACCTGATAACCAAAATATTACACCAGTGGCACCTGGACAGCCGGCGCAGCAACTTCCGAGCCAGGCGGCAGTCAGGACCGGAGCGGCGCGATCTGTCCCGCCGAGCATGTCGGCGGATGACCAGGCCTCGCTGATCGCTCAGATATCCAGCGACGACGAGGATAAACGCAAGGACGCGATTCTTCGGTTGCACGCATTGGCCGCGTCCGACCCCGAATTGTTTTGCACTCTGCTTCCCAAGTGGATGTCGGCGGTGATGGGCGCCCGCGCGTACGACGATGTGCTATCGCTGGCAGAATCCGCGATCGCCGCTCGGCCGTTTGACCCCGATGTGCTCGTAGCGGCTCAAAGGGCCACTGCGGTCGCCGATATGGGATTGGAGCGGTACGATAATGCCGCCCCGGAGGCGAAGCGGTATTACAACGTTGCCGCCCTGGGGCAGACCGGGGACGCGGTTGACCTGCTGTCCAAAATCCTCTCGCAATTAAAAGACGACGCCACCGCCGATCGGTTGCGCATGGAGCAAATTGCCGCCGCTGCCACGCCCGTAGCGCAGCCTGCTGCGCCGCCGACCACGGCACGCTCGGACGTACTCTCCTCCATCGCGCTCGACCCGTCGAAGTTCGGCAATTTGCTGGCCAAGCTCGGCGACAATAAGAGCTATGGCAATCTGATGGGCAAGGGATACCTGCTGCTCCTTTCGGACCGGATAGCTGACGCTCAGGACTGCTTCGCCGTCGCCTGCCGTGCCAGCGCCAATGGCAAGGAACTGCGCCAGGCCCTAGAGGGAATTGCCATTGCGATGCGCGACTCCGATGAAGGGGTCGCCCGCGCCAACTCATTGATCTCCCGGGTGCGCCAGCGGGATCCGGCCGCGTCGTCCGAATTGCGATCGGCCACGTCGGTGTCGAGCCTGGATGATTTCGTCACCGCCGCAACAAGAACCAACCTTGCCGTAATCAAGTTTTCCTCGGACGACCAACCGGCCCTCATCGCCTCGTTGCAGGGAGCAGACCAAAAGCGAATCCAGGGTGGGATCGGTGTCCTGTATGAGCTGATCTCCGCGGACCCGGCGACATTCGACGCGCTGGAGCCGCAATGGCTGCCGGCGATTCTGAACGCGGGCGCCTACGACGACGTGCTTTCGCTCACGACCAAGGTCATTCTCGATCGTTCCGCCGATCCCGATATCGTCGCCACGGCGCAAAAGGCCCGCGTGACGGCGTGCATGGCGCTGGATCGCTGGCCGGATGCAGCTATCGAGGCCAAGCGATATTACGACGTCTGCGGGCTGGCCGTGACCGCCGACGCCATCGACCTGGTTTCGGCGGCATTGGAAAAATCCCAGGGGCCCCAGGCGGCGGCGCAATTCAGGCAGGAACAGATGTCGCGCCAGGACTCGCCCGCGACGCAGCCGTCGCAACCGGCCAATACCGATTCACCCGATTCCGCCGGGTCTGGCGCGAGTGCCCTGGCCTCGATCTCCACCGAGGACGCCGATTACGAGGCGGCCATCGCGGCCCTGGCCGCGCGCGGCGGCAGGAACGGCCAGTATCCGATCGCCAATTCGATGGCGCGCGGCAATCTTTTCCTGCTTTGCGGCCGTGCAGCCGATGCCAAGGCCTGCTTCCAGGCCGCGTGCCGGGTGGCCGCGAAAGACAAGGAAGTGCGCCAATCGGTCGAGGGAGTCGCCCGCGCAATGCGGGCCCAGGATGAAGGCGTCG
>JBEKYH010000607.1:0-2503 GCA_049511115.1 Tepidisphaeraceae bacterium
AAAGTGTTCGATCTCTACGGCGCATCCGACAAGCTCGTCCTGGATGAGCCATTTGATTACAACCGCCTCCCCGAGGTGACACAGGACCGGATCATCAAGTGGATGACGGAGAATATGAAGTAATCGCTCATATTCGGATCATCACCATGAAGAAATCTATGACGATTGGCCTGCTCGCCATCGCGCTCGCTGGGGGGACGTTCGATCGCCCCGCGTTCTCGCAGGTTGCCGCCCCAAGCCCAGACCCGACGGAAATCCCCGTCCCCCCCATCGCGACATCCTCGCCAAAAATGCCCGGCGTCGATGATCTGCCGAGCCGCCCGGAAATGCCCGATCCGTTAACTATGAACGACGGGCAGAAAGTCACCACGCCCCAGCAATGGCAGCAGCGCCGCTTGGAGATGAAGCAGATTCTCGAATACTACGCCGTCGGCCAGGCGCCGCCGCCACCCGGAAACGTGAAGGGCACGGAGGTCAGTTCGCAACTGGTCATGGATGGCAAGGTGAAGTACCGGCTCGTGCATGTGACCTTCGGCCCCAATGAAAGTTTGAGCCTCGATATCGGCATCTTCACTCCGACGACCGGCGGGCCATTTGTAACAGTCATTTCCCCATCAGGATCTCCGCCCGGCGCAACGCGATTGCCGCATTTACCACAAGGTCCGACACAGGGGCATAACATGGATGCGCTCCTGCCTCCCCTGCCCAGCGCAACGCCGTCGGCAAACGCTGCTCCGACAACTCAACCCGCCGCGCGAGGCGCAGCGCGAGGCCCAGGTGCTGCACCAGCCGGCGCTCGCGGTGGCTTTGCCGGCGGCTTTGGCGGCGGCGCGCGAACCGCCCAGTCCATCGCCGCCGGCAGCCCCGTCCTCGCCCACGGCTTTGCCTTTGTCACCTTCGACAACACCGATTGCGGCGAAGACACCACCCTCCGCATGCCCGACGGAAGCTGGGCCTTTCGCACCACGCGTTTCTATCCCGCCTATCCCAATTATGATTGGGGTCTCTTGCAAGGCTGGGCCTGGGGCGTGTCGCGCATCGTCGATTACCTCGAAACCGACCCCTCCATTGACGCGACTAAGTTGATCGTCACCGGCGTCTCTCGCACCGGCAAATCCGCACTCGTCGCCGGCGCGTTCGATGATCGCATCGCCATGGTCGCCCCCGTCGCCAGTTCCGGCGGCGGCACGCCCGCCTACCGTTTCAGCGGCGCTGAACACGGCGGCAAGGAGGGCCTCAGCGAAATGATGCGCAAATACCCCAACTGGTTTTCGCCGCATCTCCACGAATTCTGGGGCCACGCCGACAAACTGCCCTTTGATGAGCACTGGTTCATCGCCCTCGCCGCCCCCCGGCCATTCATCGCCCTGGAGGGAACACGCGATCAAAACGTCAATTTCAACGGCCTGCGAAAATCCTGGGAGGCCGCCCTTCCCGCGTTTGCGTTCCTGCATGTCGAAGATCATCTGGGCGTAAGCTGGGCCGACCGCATGCACGGCCTGGTGCAGGGCGATTGGGACGCGCTCCTCGCGTTCGCGGATAAGAATCTATTGGGAAAAACTGTTGACCGGAAGTTCGATGATTTCCCCGCAGCGCTCTTTCCCAATCCGGCCGTCTCCGCCCAATAATTTCAGCACAATCCAATGATGAGGGTTTGAATGATTCGGACGGGCTTGGCAATTCTGGCGGTGTTCCTCGGATTGTTGACGACTCAGAGCGCCGCGCCGGCGCAAGCCGAGCCGGCAACCCGCCCCAGTTATGATGTCCGCGCCTTCGGCGCAACCGGCGACGGAAAAACCAAAGACACCGCTGCCTTTCAAAAAGCCCTCGACGCCTGCGCCGTCAACGGCGGCGGCGATGTTCTCGTCCCCGCCGGAAATTACCTCATCGGCAGCATCCAGATCGGCAACGCCACGACGCTCCGCCTCGACAAAGACGCGACGCTGACTGGCAGTCCCGATATGGCCGACTACCCGCTGATGGATGTCCGCTGGGAAGGCCGCTGGGAGCAGGGCCATCGCGCCTTGATCTACGCCGGCAACGTCGATCACATCGGCATCGCCGGCGCTGGCCACATCACCGGCAATGCCACGCTCGCCCGCCGCGCCGCCGTGCGCGGCCCTGTGCTGATCGAGCCGATCTCCTGCAACGACGTTCACCTCGACGGCTTCTCAACCCAGAATTGGAGCCTCTGGTCCACGCATCCCACTTATTGCACCGACCTGGTCATCGAGCATCTCACCGTGCGCAACAATTCCGACGGCATGGATATCGACTCCTGCAATCGCGTGCGGATTGATTCCTGCGACATCAGCTCCGGCGACGATTCCATCAGCCTCAAATCCGGTCGCGGCATGGACGGCGCGCGCATCGCCAGGCCCTGCGAAAATGTCCTCATCACCAACTGCACGCTTGCCGACCGCACCTTCGCCTGCATCGGCATCGGCAGCGAAACCTCCGGCGGCGTCCGCAACGTGCGCATCGAGCATTGCAAATTCGTCCA
>JBEKYH010000608.1:0-4502 GCA_049511115.1 Tepidisphaeraceae bacterium
CCTCGTGACACGATATTGATCTTACATCCAAACGCATAACTTTGTTCAGGACCTCTCCGCTTTTTCTTGCTGGGCGTCTCCGAGTCTCGGTCATCGACTCTGAGGTGAGCGACCTCATCGCTCAGACTCGACGAGCGTTCATCCCAACTTGGCCCAGCAGCCCCCCTCACGGCCCAATAATCGGATCCGTAAACTGCGTCGCCACGGTCGCCTTGGCTTTTTCGGCATCGGCGTAGGTGTAGTAGGGGCCGCCGCGGACCGCGATCAGGCCCTGGTCGGAGACCGGGCGGCAGAACAAGCCGGCGTCGCTGGCTTTTTTGATTGCCGCCTGGGCGTCATCCATTTTGGCGAAAGCGCCGAGCTGAAGGTAGAAACCGCGCACGCCTTTGCGGGCTTGCGCCTTGGTGGCGACATCCTGATCGGGGTACTGCTGGATCAGGCGGTCGAAGGTTTTGTCGGCGTCGTCAAACCGGCCCAGGCGCTGCTGGCATTCGCCGATGCGGTACAAGGCCAATGCCCGATACTCGGGCATGTCCAGATCATCCAGGGCCGTCTCCCATTGGAAGGCGGCCACGGCGTAGTCGCCGGTGGAGAATGCCACGTTGGCCAGGCCGGCGCGAGCTCGCGCCTCCAGGGGTTGGCCGGGGTGCATGGTAAACGCCGCGGTGTAATCGTCCTTGGCCTTGGCCAGGTCGGCCGCGGCAATCGAGTCGCTCGGCTTGGGCCGGTCTTCTTCGGCCCGCGCCCGCAGGTAATAAGCGCGGGCGTTGGCGCCGATGTGCAGAGCCTCATCGGCGTGGCTCACGGCGCTGTCATATTGATTTCCGCCCAAGGCCACCTCGCCGGCTTCCACTTCGTCCTGGATTCTCTGCTGGTCGGAACTGCAGCCGGAAGTCACCAGACAGATGAGTATCAAACCGCTCAACGCGTATCGCATTCAGTCTCCTTGCCGTATATAGTTGGGGCGGGGTTAAATACGTATGATCATCGAATCGCTTCTCACTCAAGCCGCCCAACAGCCTGACGAAATAGCCATCATTGACGAAACCGGCTCGCATAGCTATCGCAAAGTAGCGGGAATGACCGCCGCGCTGGCCGGCGAAATATCCCGCGCCACGCAGCGCCCCGATGTCGGCTTGCTGCTGCCGTCCGGTATTGGCTATGTGGCGAGTTTCTACGGAATTCTCTGGGCTGGCAAGAGCGTGGTGCCGATCAACTTCCTGCTGAGCCCGCGCGAAATCGCCCATGTGATCGCCGACAGCGGCATTGATACGGTCATCACCATCGCCCCGCTGGCGGCCAGATTGATCCCCAAGGACAGCCCCCTGCGCGTGATCGACCTGGCCAGTTGGCAGCCGCCGACTACGCCAATCGCGCCGTTGCCGGTGCCCGCTGCCAAGGCGGATGACATGGCCGTTCTCATGTACACCAGCGGCACCAGCGGCCTGCCCAAAGGCGTGATCCTCACCTACGGCAATCTGCAAAGCGATGTGGATGATTCAATCGTCCACGCCCAGTTGCGGCATAAGCACAAATTCCTGGGCGTGATTCCGCTGTTCCACACATTCGGCATGATGGCCTCCATGCTCGCCCCCATTCAGCTTGGCACGACCGTCATTTACCTGGCGCGATTCAACGCACTGGCGGTCTTCAAAGCGATCGCGGAGCAAGGCGTGTCGCTGGTCTTTGCCGTTCCCAGCATGTACGCGGCGATGTTGCAATTGAAGACCGGTGGTCCCGCGGACTTTGCCAATGTCTACGCCCTCCTCTGCGGCGGCGAACCGCTGCCGGCGACGATTGCCCAGGCGTTTAAGCAGCGTTTCGGCCAGCCGATTCTCGAAGGTTACGGCCTGACTGAAACCAGTCCGGTGATTTCGCTGAATACGCCGCAGCATCAGCGCCTGGGGAGCGTGGGCATTCCTCTGCCGACGGCGCGCGTGCGCATCATCAGCGAGGACGGCGCCGATCAGCCCGTTGGCGAAACCGGCGAGGTCTGGCTCGCCGGGCCGATGGTGGCCAAGGGGTATTATCATCTGCCCAAGGAGACGGCCGAGACGTTTACGCCGGAGGGGTTTTTCAAGACCGGCGACCTGGGCCGCCTGGATTCGGATGGGTATCTCTACATTGTCGGGCGAAAGAAGGAACTGATTATCGTCGCGGGGGAGAAAGCCGTTCCGCGCGAGATCGAGGAGGCGATAGCAAAGCATCCCGCCGTCGCGGAGGCGGCCGTGGTCGGGAAAAAAGACGCGGCGCGCGGGGAAGTTGTGGTGGCGTTTTTGACGCTGCGGGAAGAGATACCGCGGGATGTTTTTATTGAGACGGATTTGCCGCGGTCGCCGACGGGGAAGATACTTAAGCGCGTGTTGGCGGAGAGGGTGAATAAGGGGTATGTCTCTGCGCCGTCGTAATCAAGTCTCAAATCACAGGGCGCTTGAAAAGTCTTAAATCGTCCACGTTTATCGGGATGTCCTCGCGAGATCTAATTTTTCCAACTTTGCCCGACACCTCGAGCGCTGCGCATCGAACGACCACTACGGCATCTTCCTCCGCGGCGCGCCGAAGCCGATTAATTATTTCCGCGTCCTCACTTTTTACGTATGCGATAAGCGATGAAAAGCCGTTCTCGCCTGGATAGCAGGTGGGCCCTGAAACAGATTCAACCCGCAAGTTGTTCACGATAATTGGTTGCACCAACTTACCTCTGATTGCAGGATATCAATCCCTGCGCGTGCCGGACGTCGCCGCTTTGGCACACAGCTTTTTACCCCACCACGTTATCCGCATCCTTCGTCGTATCCGCCATCCACCACAGGATCATCAACGGCCCAAACCGCCCGATGAGCATGGTGGCGCATAGGACATATGCGGTGAGGCGGTCGGGGTCCAAGCCTTCGGGGGCCAGGCCGACGTTGCTGGCGGCGCTGATGGCGTGAAAGAGCACCTGATCGGGCGGCATTTCCGGAAGCGTGTGCAGCATGATCAGCAGAGCCACCGTGACCAGCAGCGCGTAAATCGCTATCCAACACGCGGCGATCCCCACGGCTCGTCCGACGGCTTCGCCGCGCAGCGCGCGCGCCACGCCGCGGAAAAGTTCGGCGAGGGTGTTGGTTTTGATTCCGCCGCCGGCTGATCCGCTGCTGGCTCCGGCGGCCATCAGGAACATGACGGCCCACAGGGCCGGGCGGCTGAGATGCCCGACATCCACCAGGCGCAGGCCGGCCGTGCGGCTGGCGATAGCGCCGGCGGCGCTGGTGGCGATGAGGTTTCTCACATCCTGGCCTGACATCGAACCGTCGGATGCGGCCGCGGCCCACAGGCCAAGCAGAATCAAGAGAATCGTCGCGCCGGCGTAAAACCAGGCCGACCAGGTGAGGGCCGTCCGCGCGGCGAAGGAAAGGCTGTATGCCTTGCCGCGAAACAGGTCGGCGATCTCCATCAATACGCAAATGCCGATTCCGCCGGCGAAGATGAGGGGGGTGAGGATCAGGTGCGTCTGCCAGCTTGTCGGCCCCGGGGCGTGGCCGATAATCATGCCGCAATTGCCGAAGGCGCTGGCCGCCAAAAAAGCGGCCTGGGCAACGCTCCGATCCTGATCGAAGAGGAGAAAAAATCCGCCGATGCCGATGGCCCCGACTTCCGCGGCCAGCGCGGCCAGGGCGATTTGCGTTTCGGTGTATCCCAGGCGCAGGATGCGCGTCACGGCGCAGCCGCCGATGATGAGGGTCATCAGGGTGCCGCTGACGACGAGGAGGAACATGGTGGCCTGGCCCAGCGGCAGGTATTTATCGATCTCGGTGATCTGCGGAAAGCCCGTGAGCGTGCCGGCGTTGACGGCGGTGAACAACGCACGCACCGGGCCCATTTCCTCGCCGGCCATCATGGCCCCGGGGAGGCGGAGCAGAAAAAACCCCACGAATATCAATGCCACATAGCCGGGAAAGAGCCAGCCCGAGAGGGTCGGCGCTTCCAGCGGCTTGCCGCGCGCGGGCGCGAGCCCGGGCGCGGGCGGCGCGAGGGGAGCCTGATTCTTCGCCGGCTTGGTCGGCATCGCCAGATTGCTCCCCTGGTTACTTCTTGTGATAGACCTCGTCGGGGTCAAAGAGCCGCTCCTGCGTGATCTTCCAGTCGGCTCCGTCCTTGTCATATTGGCGGTAAAAGCAACTGTAATATCCCTCGTGGCAGGCGGCACCAATCTGCTCGACGCGGATGAGGACCACATCTTTATCGCAATCCGTGAGGATCGATTTAACGATCTGGAAATGCCCGCTGGTTTCGCCCTTGAGGGCCAGCCGCTTGCGGCTGCGGCTGTACGTGTGCACCTTGCCGGTTTCGACGGTTTTTGCCAAAGCCTCCTGGTTCATCCAGAAAAGCACCAGCACCTGGCCGGTGGCGTCGTCCTGAATGATGGCCGGGATCAGGCCGGCCGGGTCCCATTTCAGATTCTCCAGTTGCGCGTCCATGGGCGTAGTTCTCAGGATAGAGGGGGGGTTTGTCAAATCGGC
>JBEKYH010000609.1:0-2569 GCA_049511115.1 Tepidisphaeraceae bacterium
ATGTTACACTTTTTTCGCCATGTGCCCGCGCCACATTACGCCTCCTCGACGCAACCTCAATCCATTAAATCACTTACGCCGGAAAATATGTTAGTATATACTTTAATAAGCACTCAAACACGTGTAACATGTGTAACATCGGTAACGCCCCCCGTCCTGCGGCCGAGAAACTCGAAAGTCGAGCCTTCGACGTAGCTCAGGCCAGGAAGTCGAAAGTAGACCGAAAAGACCTAAACAATCTCCGTATCCATCGCATCCAACTGCAATATATCCTCAGAAGGATTACTCACCCCCCCATACTCATTCGGCTCGCCGTTGATGAGGTACAAACTCACCGGCTCGGCCGCGACGATCACGGTGTCATTTCCGCCGCCGCCGACCAATAAATCATTCACCCCGCCGCCGTGGACGGAATTGGCGCCGGCCCCGCCGCTGAGGAATTCGCCGCCGGTAGCGCCGGTGATGGTGTTGCCGCCTGTGCCGCCCCAGATGGCTGAGACGTTGGACATGATCAGGGAGCGCTCGCCGCCGGCAGTGTCGCCGCTGTCGGCTGCGCCGTCGTTGGAGAGCGTGAGCGCATCCGTCCGCCGCGAAAAATCGGCGATGGAGAAACCCGTTCCCCCGTCGAGGGTGTCATTGCCTGCCGGCGCACCGACGAACGACGTGTTTGTATCGGGAACGAGCAGATTCGTCCCGGCCCCGCCGACCAGCGAATCGCCGCCGGGCCCGCCGAGCAGGACGTTATCGCCTCCGCCGCCGACGAGCGTATCGGCCCCGCCATTCCCCGCCAGGGTCGCGGGCAAGGTGACGGTCGCGCCGATCGAAATCGAATCCGCGCCAGGCCCGCCGTTGACGCGGATGCCGGTCAAACCAGCCAATGCGAACTGCCCGACCTTCTCGCCATCCCCGACCACCTTCAATTTCGTCCCCGCCCCGTTGAGCGTGACGGCAATCACATCCGCACTGGAAGTGCCGCTGACTTTCAATTCGCCGCTCACCACGCTGGCCGTCACCGAATCGCTCGAATCCAGCGGCCCGCCCACCAGCGGGTCCGCAGCCGCCGCATCCTGCGAAACATTGACCGGGACATTCACCTCTCCGCTCACCGGCGCGGGCGGATCGATGATCTCAAAGATATTGCTCATCACATCAGCCGGGTTAAACTCCGCAAAGCTAAACCCGGCTCCGCCGTTGATGGTGTCCGCGTGCGTGGCGCCCGCGTCGAGAAAGAAGTTCGTGCCAGTTCCCCCGCGCAGCGAATCCCCGCCTTTAAGCGGGTCAATGGTGTCTACGCCGGACCCGCCATGAACGGTCTCCAGCTTCGCCTCGGCCACCAGGTCATCCTTGCCGCCATTGGCTTTGATCAAAGATGCCTTGCCGCTGGCGACAATAGTGTCGTTGCCCGAGCCGCTGTGAACTGTGGCGTCCGCGCTTCCGGCGATTACCGAGCTGTTGCCGGTCCCGCCCTGCACGCTCGCCGCCGTCACGTCGGCGCTGATTGATAGTGTGTCGTTGCCGTTGCCCAGGGTGATGTTGATCAGGCCAACTTGATTCTCCTCGAAACCCTGCGTCTGCCCGTCGACGGTCAACAGCACCTGTCCGTCCGATACGCTCACGCTGTCGGTGTCATCGCCGTTGGTGCCGACGACGTTGGCTGTCGTGCCGGTCAGGCCGATGGTCGGATTGCCGGTTGTGAAATTGCTGATCGTCGAATACGTCCCGGGCAAGCTGGCGCTTTCGCCGATGACTTCCCAGAAATACTCCGTGTTGGCGTTCAGCGCCGTGGTCGGCCGAAAACTGGTGGTCGTGGAGGTTGCCTCAATCGCGGTCGAACCGAGAATGGAATCAGTCGCCGTGGGAAGATCGCTTTCGTTGGTCGCGTATATCACGTCATACTGCGACGCCCCGCTCACCGCCGACCAACTGAATGTCGGCATCAGCGATTGGTTAGTCTGCCCATTCGTCGGCGTCAGCGGCGTCGGCGCGGGCAGCACGGCATTTTGCAGTTGGATGCCGTTGAAGTCCCCCTCAGCGGACCCGCTGCCGGCGTCAAAAGCGATCGCCAGCTCCCCGTTGCTGTCGGCCGTGGCGTTAAACTCCACGTAATTCATGTCGTTGACGAAAGTGCTTTCATCGCTGTTGAAGGTGGCCGTTTCCGTAACCCCATCCACGTTGAAAGTCGTCGCGCGGCCGTTCGCATCGCCGCCTGAGTAGAGATAAAGGTCGTAGTCTCCGTCGGGCGTGAGGTGCGTGGCGAACTGAGCGCCGTAGCTCAAAGTGACCGACGTGGCATTGCCGCCGGAATCGAACAGGGCCAGATTCGTGCTTTCTATCGGCGAGGCCGTCTCCCCGTTAAAGAAATACGCCGCCCGGATATTGTTCCAATCATCCCCCGCCGACCCGACCACCGCCGGCCCGACCTGCACGGGATTCGTATAAGCGGCATCGCCCGTCACGTTAAACTGCACATCGATCAACCCCGTCCCCGTAAGCAACCGGCGCGATTCGAGAGCTTCGGCCACCGCGACGCAAAGAACATCCCGGCGCTTCCGTTTGATATTCATAGCTA
>JBEKYH010000610.1:0-2237 GCA_049511115.1 Tepidisphaeraceae bacterium
GCCAGCGTGAACCGTTCGGCGACGCTCGCCGTGATGAATGGGGACGCTGAAAGGTCACATTCGACATCCTGTCTTGTCCTGTCGGAGGGAAAGCGCAGATGTCAGCCCGAGTCGGCAGACTCGTCAAGTAACAAATCTAATTTAACAGGCGGTCCCAGGGCCTGAATCTGGGCGTGTATTTTTGCGGCGCGCATGGTGTGGGCCGGTGCGGTGCAATAGCGGAATCTATTCACTATTCGAAGAAATCAGCGTCTAAGCCGAGTGGGGCTAACCGGGGGGAAGGAGCATGGTCCATGTTCACCGGTGGTATTTCCCGTCGCGGCCTTGTTGCTAAGTCTCGTCGTCATCGCGATCAGATTCTTCGCTCAGCGATCGAATCGCTCGAACCTCGCCGCCTGCTGAGCGCGGGCACGCTTGATACGACGTTCAACCATACCGGCGTGGCCGTCTCCGCACTGACCGGCCCGCAAATCAACGGCGTTTTCTCGGCCATGGTTGAGCAGCCAGACGGCAAGTTCGTCGTCGGCTCAAGCGTCGTCGGCACGAGCGGAACCGAATATTTCGGCCTCTCTCGCTACAACGCCAATGGCACTCTGGACAACAGCTTTGGCGTCAATGGAACCGTGATCACTCCCGTCGCGACAGGCTCCGGCGTCGTGACACTCAACGATATCGCGCTGGACCCCGCAAATGGGGACATCGCGGAAGTCGGCGTTAACTCCGGCGGCGGCCCGGGCGGCACGTCCGAGGTGGTCGTCAACGAAGTCAATTCCGATGGGCATACGGATTTTGCATTTAACGGCGGCAGCCCATACAGCTTTGTTTTCGGCGGCGACGATGCGACCCAACCGACCAACATGACACTGGCCGCGGTTGATTCCAACGGCGATATCGTTGTGGCCGGCCCTCACGGCAACACCGTCGCCAGCGTCGCTGTTGCCCGCATTACGCCGGCCGGAAAGCTGGATACAACCTTTAATCCCGGAGGTTTGTACTCCAACTCGAGCTATGCCGGCGAGGAGATTGCCAGCTACTCCGGCTATAGCGTATTCCCAGAGGCCATTGCGATTACCCCGATGACGAACCAGATTGTCATCGTCGGCGCGGCCAACGGACCCGATTCGACCTCCATCGCTGTAACCTGGCTCGAAAACAACGGGCAAGCGAATACGAATTTTTTTAGCGGCGGCACCCAAATCGGCTTTGAATTTCCAAATAACGCCACATCAACCGGGACCGCGGTGGCGATTGATGGCGGGGATGGCCTGATCATTGCGGGCCCTCCGGGTCGTAGTCCCGATTCCGCCGGCGATTTTGATGTGATGCGAGTGACTCAGTACGGGCTGCAAGACCTCACGTTCGATGGGGGTTTGGGGTCAACAGAAGTTCCCTTCGTCGGAAGCACGTATTCCACGCCGACGTCGGTCGCCATTAATCCGTACACTCAACAAATCATCGTGGGCGGCGATGTCACCTTGCCCGCAACACAACTGGAGTTTGGCGTCGCCGTCTTGCAGGGCGACGGACCCAACGATGGGAAGCTGGACGATAGTTTCAACGGCACGGGAACGGAGTATCTTGCCCAAGCCGGCGGCGGCTCCGTCTATGCTCCGATCTCGATGGCCCTGGACTCCGACGGCGATATTCTCCTCGCCGGGACGGGATACTCCAGCTCGCTTCCAGCCGGAGACTACTCAGGAATTGCCTTGGCGGAGTTCAATTCAACCGGTGGAGCCGATGCCACCCTTAACGGCTCGGGAACCGAAGTCACCGCGTTCTACGGCGCCGAGCAGACGCAGACGCTGGCGACGGCCGTGGAGCCAAACGGGAATATCCTCGTTGCCCAGGGCAGCGCATACACCAGTCAGATCTATCTGACCGAATACAACTCCGACGGCTCGCTCGATTCAACTTTTGGCGTCGATGGAACCGTGGCCGTGGCGGCGGCAGGCACGCTGCCGTCCACGGGTTTTGTGCCCAGTTCGCTGGCGGTCGCGTCGGATGGAACGATTTATCTGGCCGGTGACGACTTCAGCGGCAATGTCTCAACAGGGATACAAGTCCTCAGCTACAACTCCAACGGCGCCTCCAATGATTCGTTCGGCGACCACGGAAGCGCTTCCATTGCCTTCGGGGGGGATAACTACACCAAATTAGCCGGTATCGCCGTGGACGGGGACGGCAATGTGGTTGTGGCCGGAACGCAAGGAACCGTGGACCTCTCCAGCGGTCAGGTC
>JBEKYH010000610.1:2254-4156 GCA_049511115.1 Tepidisphaeraceae bacterium
GTCAGGTCACCGCGGCGTCGATGTTTGTCGAGCGCCTCACGTCATCAGGCGTGCCGGATGGCTCGTTCAATGGAACGGGCGAGGAGTCGATCAGCTTTTCCGGATCGGACATCGCCCAGGCTCAGGCCGTAGCGATTGGAGCGGGTGGGCAGATCGTCTTGGCCGGTGACATTAATACTTTGGCCGACGGCCCAGGCGGCTCGATTGCCGTTGCCGTAGCCGAGGTCAATCCGAGCGGCGGATTGGACGCATCGTTCAACGGCAGCGGCGAGGCCACGCTTAGTTTGGGGCCGCAAACTGATGCCCAGGCGAATTCCGTCGCGGTTGCTCCCAGCGGGGAGGTGGTGATTGATGGATTGGGCGAAGCATCCATCGGTGGCTCGCCGAGTTTCTTGTTGGCCGGGTTTACCGCGGCCGGCGCGCTCGACGCCTCGTTCGGCAACGCAGGAACGCCCGGATATTACGAATCGATCACCGGCGGACAGAGCGCCGACGGCACGGGCGTGGCTATCGACCAGAGCGGCTATATCGTCGCTGTCGGCGGCCAAACCGACGACTCTGGCAACGACAATTCCCTGCTGGCGGATTTCACTGCCAATGGAACATTGAACAGCGCCTTTGCCGGCGGCGGAATCGTCATATCCGATCCCGGCGGGTCCGCGCCCAGCGCGGCTGTATCCGTGAATATCGACCCGTCCAATGACATCGTTGTGGGAGGGTATTCTTTTGAGGCCGGTACAGGAGTCACAGCGAACGTGGCGCGCTATTCCAACCCGGCCCCGACGCTGCTTAGTACGAGTCTTTCCGTCAGCGCCCCTACGGTAGTTTACGGCAATTCCGCCGCGCTGAGCGCTTCGGTCACTTCCAGCTCGACCGTCAATTCCGGTAACGTGACCTTCACCGTTACCGATGCCGGCGATGATGTCGTGGCGATACTTACGGCGCCGGTTTCCGCTGGCGCGGCGGCCACCTCGATCTCCCTGCCCGCGGGCAGTTACACGATTAGCGCGGCCTACGCGGATACAGACGCGACGTTCAACACCAGCGCCGCCTCCACAACCTTAACGGTAGAGACGGCGCCGCTGACCATTTCCGTTAACAGCATGAGCGTTCCCTACGGCACGGCCGTCGAGACGTATGGCGTGAGCTACACGGGTTTTGTCGGCAGCGATGGACCGACCAATCTGGCAGGAACCTTGGATTTCACGACCTCGGCCAACCAGTCCAGTTCAGTCGGTAATTACGGGGTTTCAGTCAGCGGCGTCTCTTCGTCGAATTACACGATCACCTTCGAACCCGGCACGCTCACCATCGTGCAGGCGCCGCTGACAATCAATGTCGTCAACAGCACATCGGTCTACGGCGCGGCGTTGCCGGCGTTTGGTGTCTCGTATTCCGGTTTCCAGAATAGCGACGGTCCATCCGTCCTGATCGGGACGCCGGCGTTTACGACCAGCGCATCACAGGGCAGCCCGGTTGGCAATTATGATGTGAGCGCCTCGGGATTGACGGCGACCAATTACGCCATCACCTTTGTCGATGGAACGCTGAGCATTACTCCCGCTACGTTGACGGTCTCGGTGAATAACTCGACGGCCGTCTACGGCACGGGATTGCCGGCGTTTGGCGTCTCTTATTCGCCGTTTGTCGGCAGTGACAGCCCGGCCAGCCTAGGCGGGACGCTCGCGTTCACTACGACGGCGTCCGCCCAGCCCGGGGTCGGAACATATAGCGTTTCCGCCTCGGGACTGACATCGAGCAACTACACCATTTCCTATGAAAGCGGTTCGCTGGTTATCACTGCGGCATCGCTGACGGTATCGGTCAATAACGCCTCGCGCAATTACGGCGTTGCCAACCCGACGTTCACAAGCAACGTCTCCGGCCTGCAATACAGCGACT
>JBEKYH010000611.1:0-3045 GCA_049511115.1 Tepidisphaeraceae bacterium
GTGAGGTTGCCGGTTGCGGAGTCTATCGAGAAGGTGCTGACGCCGCCGGCGTGGGTGTAATTCGTCGAATACAGATGTTTTCCATCGGGGGCGAGGGCGAAGAACGATGGGCCATCGACGGGGAGAAGGAGGCGCGGAGTGCTAAGCACTCCAGTGGTGGAGTCGAAGTGGGCCAGCGAGATACCGGCGCTGGGGGATTCGCTTTGGGTGCCGATGTAGAGGAAACAATCGGCGGCGAGGGCGGGGGCGCACACGACGTGGATTAGCGCGAGAATCGCAATGAAGAATGCAAGGCTGCGGGGCATATTCCAACCTACGTCAATTCCTTCTCAATCGCCTCCAGCGTCTTCCCCTTCGTTTCCGGCACCTTGGCCAGGATGAACAAAAAGCCCAGGACGCAGATGGCGGCGTAGAGCCAGAAGGTGCCGGACGGGCCCAGGGTCCGGTTCACGGCTGGGAACGTGAAGGTCAGGACGAAACATGCGATCCACAGTGCCGCGACAGAGACGGACACGGCCGCCCCGCGGATGCGGTTGGGGAAGATTTCGGAAATGAGCACCCAGGTGATCGGGGCAAGCGACATCGCGTAGCAGGCGATGGCCGAGAGGACCAGCAGCAGCATCGGCAGGCCCTTCACCTCGGCGTGATAGCAGAAACCGACGACTGTGTAGATGATCGCCAGGCCGGCGGCGCCGAAGAGCATCAGCGGCCGACGGCCGCCGCGATCGACGATTCCCAAAGCGACGAACGTGAAGGCCATGTTGACCGATCCGGTCCAGGCCATGTTTTTCATGGTGTCGGAAATGTCATAGCCAGCGGCGGCGAAAATTTCCTGCGCGTAATTAAAGATGACATTGATACCGCACCACTGCTGGAAGACCGCCAACACCAGGCCGATCATGAGGACCTTCGCCAGGCGCGGATCAGCCAGGTCGGACCATTGCACTTTCCGGCTTGCGTCTTGCCGTGCTTGACGAGCCAACGAGGACTTTCAGGCACCAGCAGAGAGGCGAGGAAAAAGATGAGCGATGGAACAGCCACCGCCGTGAACATCCATCGCCAGGCGAATTGCCCATACCAGGTGTCGCGGAGCGTATCCGCTGTGGCATCATGCGGGACGTTGAGGACGATCATCCAGTTGATCGTCTGCGCCGCCAGAATACCGACGACGATGGTCAATTGGTTCAAACTCACCAGCCTTCCGCGCCAGGGCGCCGGGCTGACTTCGGCGATGTACATCGGAGAGATGCTCGAGGCCATTCCGATGGCGACGCCGCCGAGGATGCGCCAGGTGACGAAGAGGCTAAAGGCATAAGACCAGCCGGTGAGCAGGGACGAGACGGCAAAGAGAAACGCGCAGAAGATGAGGAGCTTTTTGCGCCCCAGCCGGTCGCTTAAGCTCCCGGCCAGCAGCGCGCCGATCAGGCAGCCCAGCAGGGCGCAGCTATTGGCCCAGCCGGAAAGAGTCGCGCTATTCAGTTGAAAGTAGCTCTCAAAGTACGGCTTGGCTCCGCCGATGACGACCCAATCGTAACCAAACAGCAATCCTCCCAGCGCAGCGACGGTGGAAATCGTCCAGACATACGCGGCGTTGAAGTGGCTGGTCGAACTGGTATCAGTGGCGGTGATGCTCTGGCTCATGCTCGTTTCCTTCTCGTATCCGGCCGTGATTAGCGGAGATGCTGTTCACCCATGGTTAATACCGCCGGTCAGCGGCGGCGTTTCCGCGCCGGCGAATCCAATTGCGACAAAAGGTCAGCCGCCATGGCGTGATTGCGATCGTCTTTCAAGACCTGTTTCAGCAGCCGCTGCCCCGTCGCAATCTTCCCCAGACCCAGATTGGCTTGGGCTTGTAAAAATCGCGAGGTAATCGTGTTTCGCTTTTGCAGATCGTCATTGAACAGCAGCATCGCCGGCAAGGACGTGGCGAAGTAGTCGATCTTGGCTTCACTTTTCATCAATTGGCTGGCGTAAGCGAGCAATTCGCGCAAGAGCTTGCGAGCCTGTGTTTTCTTGCCCAACTGCTCCAGTGCCAGGGCATTGAAATACGTCATCTCGGAAAAGGATTTTACGCTCATTTCCTGGAAATCACCGCGGCTGGAGGCAGCGGCGAGCCACCATTTTTTAGCAGCCGCGCGATCCTTGCCCGCGTGGCAGGCCATGCCGAGCCAATAATAAATGTCACTCTGATTCGCCAGCAGATGCTTCGCTTCGCCGAGATTTTCGGGACTGACAAGGGCGAGCTCGAAAAGGCGACGAGCTTCAGAGGCATCGCCCTTGGCCAAAGCGATACGCCCCAGCGCGAGATGGGTTCGCACGTGCTGGCCCAGGGCAAGACCCTCGCCGCCTTCCCAGGGCTGGAATTTGCGCGCCTCGACGCGGCGCAGCGCCGGCTCGTGTTGCCCGGTCTGGTTATACAGCGCGCACAATTCGACGGTCAGGTCGTCGCGGGAATCGACAAGTTGCGGAAATTTCTCCAACTCGGCCAGACGCTTTTCCGGCGCGTCGCCAAGGCGTTTGCAAAGCTGGTCGCGCTCGTAGAGCACGCGGGCATCGGAAGCATTCGCCTTGAGCGCCTTATCAAACGCGCGGCGTGCTTTGGTGGCGTCATTCCTCACATTGAAATAGGCGATGCCGAGATTTCGCCAGACGACGGAAAACGAGCCGTCCAGGCGCGCGGATTTCTCCCACAGCGCAATCGCCTCCCGGTGCCGGCGGCGATCATAGAGCAGATTTCCCAGGTAATACGGCGCCCGAGCGTCGCGCGGATTAGCCTTTATCGCGGCCTGGAGGACGAGTAGTTCCTCCAATCGCCTGGGAAAACAGTAATCGGGTGGTGCGTGAGCGGCTTCGGCATAACTGGCCGCCGATTGCGCGGCGTCGCCACGGCGGCCGTGGAAGTATCCGATGGCGTAATGAAGCAGGGGAAGCGAGCCATCAAGCGCGGCGCGGTCGCCGGCCTGCAATATCTCGATGGCCTCGGACCAGAATCCGGCCGCGGCAAAGTCATAGGCGATGTCCAGGCGCACCTGGTTATCCGCCGGT
>JBEKYH010000612.1:0-3001 GCA_049511115.1 Tepidisphaeraceae bacterium
AGCGCCGTCTCCAGTCGATCACAGTCTGACTCTGGTCCAAAAATGCCACCAAAGAAACACCAATATCGATTCAGCGGCAATGAGGTGTGCGTCCATGCCTCGTCTGCAGCGATTTCATATCGAGCCACGGGCATAAAAAAACCCTGGTCCCCTCAAACGCCGCACGCCCTGAGGCGTGAAGCTTGGGGGCCAGAGTTCTTCATCAAAGCATAAGACGTATCGTCAATTTTGTCAATCGCGATTAACTGATTCTTGTGGCGCGTGGCGCAATCCCCGGTCGAAACCGGCGGGGAATAAACTATCTATCGCATTTAATTTCGTACATATGTTCGCGCCGAAGTGTAAAGAACTGTAAAAAAGTGTAAAACCCCCTTTGATAATCCAAATCGCCCCGCCGCTGGTTGGCAGGGCGGTCGTCCACCAACCGCGAACAAGGGCTTATGGCTAAACATACCATCGTGCTAATTCCCGGCGACGGGATCGGTCCTGAAGTTACCCGCGCCGGCTGCCGCGTACTGGACGCCAGCGGGCTTTCCGTCGAATGGGTTACGGCCCTGGCCGGGGCGTCGGCCGTCGAAAAGGGGATGGGTGATGTCCTGCCCCAGGAAACCATCGCGGCCATCAAAACTCACAAGATCGCCCTCAAGGGGCCGGTCACCACGCCGGTCGGCAAGGGGTTCAAATCCGTCAACGTGCAATTGCGGCAGAAGCTGAATCTCTACGCCGCCATCCGGCCGGTGCGCAATCTGCCGGGGATCAAGACGCGCTATGAAGGCGTGGACATGGTCATCGTCCGCGAGAACACCGAAGGCCTTTACAGCGGCATCGAAAATGAAATCGTCCCCGGCGTCGTCACCAGCCTGAAGGTCGCCAGCGAAGTCGCCTGCACGCGCATCGCCCGCTATGCGTTTCGATATGCCACCCGCCGCCACCGCCAGAAAATCACGGTCTTCCACAAGGCCAACATCATGAAGCTCAGCGACGGCCTGTTCCTGAACTGCGCCCGCAAAATTCACGAAGAAGAGTATCCCAACATCGAATACGACGAGATCATCATCGACGCCGGCTGCATGAAGCTGGTGCAGAACCCGACGACGCTTGACACGCTGCTCATGGAAAATCTCTACGGCGATCTGGTGAGCGACCTGTGCGCCGGCCTCGTCGGCGGTCTTGGCGTCGTGCCCGGCAGCAACATCGGCGACGACGCGGCCGTCTTTGAAGCCGTCCACGGCAGCGCCCCGGATATCGCCGGCAAGGGCTACGCCAATCCCCTGGCGGTCATCATGAGCGGCGTGATGATGCTCAATCACATCCACGAGGAAAAACTGGCCGCCAAGATCAAGGCGGCGTATGACGAAGTGCTGGCCGAAGGGAAATCCCTCACCCGCGATCTGGGCGGCTCGGCGAGCACGGATCAGTTTGCGGATGCGGTGATTGGGAAGATGAAGTAGCTAATGAATAGCCGGCTCACGGATTTTTTGACCGAGCATCCAGGAGCTCGTCCGGCAGGCGGTTCCGCTCGATATGCTGGGTAATCTCCGCCGGATTGTCGGCGAAAAAGCTAAGCGCATCGAAGATCTGCGCAAGCGTCAAATGCGGCAAATGCGTAGAAATGTCTTCCGGGGGGGTTCCCATTCGCCAGAGCTCGACGATAGCGCGAACCGGAGTGCGAGTTCCTTTAATGATGGGTTCGCCGTCAAGGATGGCACTGTCGCGCACGACGTAAAGGTGTTCGGTCGATATCCCCATACCATGCCATTATAGCGAACGAAACGTCGGCCGGCCAAATTCCAAGGGGATTCTGCCGGATTTAGGCAGGGTCGGCATCGTGGACCATTCGCGCGGAAATGCAACGATGAAGTGACGCGCGGCGACTGCCGTCCAGGCAGAATCCAAGGAAACGCGATATTCGTGTTCTGCCTGAACGGGAACTGATCTCGTTCGGAATCAGATCCGACTCTTCGCAGTTCCTTCGAGTATCCCCAGGATATCGCCGAATCCCTTTTCCTTGGCGATGTCGGTCGGCGTTTTTCCAAATTCATTTTTGACATTTGAACTCGTGGCGCCGTGGGCGAGTAGAAACTTGGCGGTATCGATGTTCCCCTGTTCAACGGCCTCGTGCAGCGGCGTGGTTCCCATATCTCCGACGGCATTCACAGTCGGGGAGCGACTCGGCGCTTAAGCGGCGTAACACATCAGCGGCGCTTGGTAGACTGCTATTGCCGGCAACTTTTTCCAAATTGAATCTCCAAAGTCCCCATATCGGGTCATCATAGCGAATTAAGTGGACGCGGGTGAAATTCCACGAGGATTCTTTGGGCCTTGTCGGCCCTCTCCGTTATCATTGCCGATCACATGCGCCGCCCCAAACCCCAACTCTCCCACCTCGATTCCGCCGGCCGGGCGCGGATGGTGGACGTCGGCCAAAAACCGGTGACGGCTCGCGTCGCGGTGGCCGAGGGGTTCGTGACTCTGCGGCCTGCCACGGTGCGGGCGATCGTCGACGGCACAACTCCCAAGGGAGAAGTGCTGGGAACCGCGCGCATTGCCGGCATTCTCGCCGCCAAACGGTGCGGCGATCTCATTCCGCTTTGTCATCCGCTGGCGATTGAAAGCGTGGAGGTGGATTTTGAGCTGCCGGATTTAGGTAGGGTCCGCACCGCGGACCATCATTCAGCGCACGATGCCAAGAAGGTCCGCAATGCGGACCCTACAGATGACACCGCCCCGGTGCAATTGCGAATAACGGCGACGGCACGCATTACGGCCAAGACCGGCGTGGAAATGGAGGCACTCACCGCCGTTGCCGTTGCGGCATTGACGGTCTACGACATGTGCAAAGCCATCGACAAAACCATGGTCATCGGCGGCGTGCGATTGGTCAGCAAAAGCGGCGGGACGAAACTGTAGGCCGCCATCGTCTAATTCGACGGCGCCGCACTCGCACTCGCCAGCAGATCATCCAAATTCTTCTTCGCGGCCGCCCAATCGGCGTTGTCTT
>JBEKYH010000613.1:0-2568 GCA_049511115.1 Tepidisphaeraceae bacterium
CGAATCCGTGGCCGCTCTCGATGACATCCGGGTAAAGCGTCCCCTGGGCGAGGAACTTGGCCCCCTTGATCTCCGCCGCCTCGCGCTTGAAAGCCTCAATGAATTCGCGCCCGATGGCGATGACGCCGTCATAGCTGCGCGCGTCACCCATGACGCCGACGGTGCCAATCGGCAACAGGACCGCGAAAACCTGCGCGGTCTTGCGATACAAATTGGCCGCGATGAGTTCCTCCAGGACGATCTCATCCGCATCGCGCAAGACCCGCAGCCGATCGGGCCGGACATCGCCCAGGATGCGCACGGCCAGACCGGGGCCTGGGAAGGGATGGCGCCAGACGATTTTTTCCGGCAGGCCGAGCATTTCGCCCACCTGCCGCACCTCGTCCTTGAACAAATCGCGCAGCGGCTCGACGAGATCAAACCCCAGTTCCGCCGGCAAACCGCCGACGTTGTGGTGGAGTTTGATGTTCGCGGAAGTTCCGGCGAATCCGTGGCCGCTCTCGATGACATCCGGGTAAAGCGTCCCCTGGGCGAGGAACTTGGCCCCCTTGATCTCCGCCGCCTCGCGCTTGAAAGCCTCAATGAATTCGCGCCCGATGGCGATGGAGGAACTGTTTCGACGCGTCATGCACGCGCAGGTTGATGTGGAAATGATCGCGGAACGTCGCCTCCACCAGTTCCTTCTCATTTTTCCGGAGCAAGCCGTTGTCGACGAAAATGCAGACCAGTTGCGGGCCGATGGCTTTGTGCAGCAACGCCGCGACGACCGAGCTATCGACGCCGCCGGACAAACCACAGATAACCGTCGAGGAGCCAACCTGTTTTCGAATGGCCTCGACGGATCGCTCGATGAAATTCCCCATCGTCCAGGCGCCCTTACAGCCGCAGATGTCGTAGAGGAAATTCTCGAAGATCTGCTCGCCGCGCGGCGTGTGAGTGACTTCCGGGTGAAACTGCACGCCATAGAACGGGCGCGTCCGGTGCTTGGCGGCCGCGTACGGACAGGTCGGCGTGGCCGCCAGCGCGACAAATTCCGGGGGCAGTTCATGGACCTGGTCGCCGTGGCTCATCCAGACGGTGGTTTCGTGCGGAAGATTGCGGACCAGCGGATCGGCTGTCTCGCCGAGGATGGTCAGCTTGGCCCGCCCGAACTCCCGGCTCTTGGCCGGCTTGACCTGCCCGCCGAGAATTTGCGCCCCGATCTGCATCCCGTAGCAGATCCCCAGGATCGGCACGCCGATGTCAAAAATGGCCGGATCGCAGCGCGGCGCGTTAGGCTCGTACACGCTGGCCGGGCCGCCGGAAAGAATGATACCGCGCGGATTGAATTTTTTGAGCTGTTCCGCGGAGATATCGGGCCGGAACAATTCGCTGTAAACGCCCTTTTCGCGCACGCGGCGGGCGATGAGTTGTGCGTATTGCGCCCCAAAGTCCAGGATGGGGATCATTTCATCGTATGCCATCATACTATGATGGCAAAACGCGGGGGAGAAATCAAAGTGCGCGGGACGCGGGTCGGCGAAAGGGGCCGTTATGGCGGAAGGAAGAGGATTGAACGCAGAGGCACAGAGGCACTGAGGAAGAAAAGGCGGAGGAATTCAATCTGCAAGTTAGTTGGGAGCAATCCGCGCGGGCCGCCGGCGTCGGGTGAGCAGAGTGAAGGCGGACAACGCGAGCATTGTTATCGCTGTCGGCTCGGGGACATTGTTCGATTGCGCCGCGGCGACATCCGCCTGGGCCAAGGCCCACTCGGCCTGGAATGAACCGGGCAGTTGTTCCAATTCCCCGGCGGCGAGTTTCTTGTTGAAATTCTGGGCCACCAACAGCAGGTCGGCGAAGTTCACCTTGCCGTCGTAATTGAAGTCGCCGTCGGCCCAGTCGATTGGGTTGCCGTGGGTGTCGAGGGTGTGGTTGAAATTCTGCGCGACGACGAGGAGGTCGGCGAAGTTTACTGTGCCGTCCAAATTCGCGTCGCCGGCGAGGGTGTACTCGACGAGCACCTGATTCGCCGCGGCCGCTGTCCCTTGATCCACATTTCCATCAGCATAACCAACCGTAAATCGCCCGGGATTCAACGCGGCGGCGCTGCTGTCGATTCCCGGCCCGGTCCAGGTGTCATTGGCGTAGCCGGTGGCAATCAATTGCCGAATCGTCGCGGCGGGACTGCTGCCGGGGGTGTAATTGATTGCAACTGCGTTGTTTGTAATATCCAGCACTCCGCCGGGATTGATCGTCAACGACGAGAGCGAAACCTGGCCTATGCCGTTGGCTAATTGCATTGTCGCCGGCGATGTGCCGTTGCCGATGGTCACGGCGTTTCCCGCCGGCAGAGCATCGGCGGCGGCGATGATCAGTTTGCCGCCAGTGACGGTCGTCGGGCCGGTAAAGCTGTTCGATGTGCTGATCGTCACCATCGCGCTGCCGGTGATGTTGAGCGTGGCGGCCCCGCCGATGCCGCCGGAGCCGGAGAGGGTGTAATTCCCGGCGTTGTTGGCGAACGTCACCGACGTGGCGGCGATGAGGGTGTTGAGGGTGACGTTGTAGTTGCCGTTGTTGGCGTCGTTGAAG
>JBEKYH010000614.1:0-3979 GCA_049511115.1 Tepidisphaeraceae bacterium
GGATCGGGTCCCAGAGCCGAGCATTGAAGCTCCGCCAGGGAAGTAAACTCCCCGTTCCTTCCTACCCGTCCAAGGATCATTTGTTCATTTTAAGTTTATTGAGTCTGTTCTTGTCGGTAGGTTGGGGAGCGGAGAAATCATCTATATGACCGATGCCCATTTCACGATCCACGATGTTATCGGATGGGCCGAAATGCCGACCGAATTACCTAGGCGTCATGGCGCTTTGGGGTCATCCGAAACAAATATGTCGCCGGTCTCCTTGTCTTCGTAAATGCCCCGAGACCTCCAGTGCAACACTGTCTTGCCATCTTCCAACACAAGGGTAGATGGTCCGGCATGCATGATGTGGGGATTTCCGTCTGGCAACATACCTTTGCCTGTGACGCGATTGTAAATCAGCATTTTGCACGTCTTGCCGGTTTCTCGGTTCCTGATGATAAACTCGCCGCCGCGCGAGTACGTGGGCGGATCAGTTTTGCTCTCTGACATGACAGTTTCCTTTCTTCGGTGGCTCGCGTCGGCAAAACCGGCCACCGAAGAAATTCTACCGACACGACCCGCCGCGCCGCCAGCATCGCTAGAGGTTCCCGGAGTTGGGTCCGGCGCGGGTTGGGATGGTACCTTGTCCGCCAGACTACCCCCCGGTGGCGGGATCGACCTTGGCGATGGCGACCCCTGGCCCCCAGACAATTCATCCATTTCCCAGACCCACCCGGCGACGCCGACGGGCGAGCAAACCGACGCTGGCGATCATCAGTAGCGAAAGCGCCGTCGGCTCCGGCACGTTGTTGCTTTCGCTCGCCTGCACTTCCGCCAGCGCCAAATCCCACGCCGCATTAAATGATCCCGGCAACTGCGCCAACTCGCCGGCGCTCAAATGCTGATTGAAATTCTGCGCCACCAGCAACAGGTCGGCAAAGTTAACCTTGCCATCGTAATTGAAATCCCCGTCGGCCCAGTCGGTTGGATTTCCGTGCGCGTCGAGGGAGTGATTGAAATTCTGCGCAACGACTAGCAAATCAGCGAAGTTCACCGACCCATCCAGATTCGCGTCCCCGGCCACCGTGTACTCCACCAGCACTTGATTCGGCCCAGCCGTCGTTCCCTTATCGACGTTCCCATCGGCGTAGCCAACTGCGTACCGCCCCGGATTCAACGCCGCCGCGCTGCTGTCGATCCCCGGCCCGGTCCATGCGTCATTGCCGTAGCCGCTGGCAAGCAACTGCCGGATCGCACCGGCGGGACTGTTGCCGGGGGTGTAGTCGATGGCAATCGCGTTGTTCGTGATGTCCAACGTGCCTTGCGGATTGATGGTCAAGGAAGAGACCGTGACTTTCCCGATGTCCTCGGCCAATTGCAATGTGGCCGCCGTCGCGCCATTCCCAATCGTCACGGCATTGCCCGCCGGCAGGGCGATAGCGGCCGCGATTATCAGTGTTCCGCCAGTGACGATGGTTGGGCCGGTATACGTGTTGTACGTACTGAGCAACACCGAACCGCTACCAGTGACTGCGATGCCGGTAGTTCCGCTGATCCCGCCCACGCCGCCGATGCTGTAATTGCCGGAGTTGTTGGCGAACGTCACCGAAGTCGGCGTCACGATGGAGTTGAGCGTCACATTGTAATTGCCGTTGTTAACGTCGTTGAATGTGACGTTGTTGTACTGGTGAAACATCGCCGAACCGCCGTTGATGTTCCAGTTTTGATTCGTTGCCACATCCCAGGTCTTTCCGTCGCCGCCCCCCCCGGCGTTGTCCCAGGTCAACGCGACTCTTGCCGGCGCTGCTACTTCCGCAACGCCGTAATCGGAGAAGCCAGAACCCGCGTTGTTCGTGTCATTCCACTGACCCGGTCCTAAGCCGAGGTATTGGACTATTTGTAGATTCGCGTAATACTCGCCTCCCCAAAAGCCCAATTGGTGTAGGTCACTGGTGCGCCACTCGCCCAGATAAAATCGGCGGCGTGCTGCGCGCCGGTGCCGTCGTTGGGAATAGGGTCATAGAACCCGATCCAGAGACTCGACCCGCCGTCGCCAACGAGCGGCCCGAACGTATTCTGAATCCAACTGTTTTCCGCCAGATTTTGCACGGTCGCCAAAGTACCGCCTAACGCAACCGCTTGTGCCTCGGACCCGTTCCAAGTGTCCGAGCTTAGTAGGTAATACTGGTTTCCGTTCGCCGGGTCCGTAATCGGTCCGTCAATCGGCACCGCTTGCGCGCGAGGACAAAGTGTAGCTGTCAGCGTGGCAAGAATTATCCCCTGACGCTTTCGCATATGCCCGCCCTCCTGCCGCGTTACGTTCTTCGGCGTCTGACAAGCGAGAATCGGGTTGGCAAAGCGTGTGACCCCGGCTACCGCGTTGGCCCTCCGTGCTCTTTGGGATTCATCGCCCATAGTCGCCAACCCCTTCTCAAAAGCCCGCCTGCGGTGGCACGGGAGTGGCACGGTAAAACTCGCCTCAAACCGAAGGCCGGATGAATTGACGTAAGCCAGTTAAATTAAATCACTTATGAATGCACCTTGCAGGAGTCGAACCTGCAACCTTCGGTTCCGTAGACCGACGCTCTATCCAATTGAGCTAAAGGTGCCGCTGTCCATTGGCGGTTGGTCCGCCGTTGGGTCAAACATTGTGTGGCCAGAGGCGGCGGAAGTCAAAGCCGGGAGATTCGCCGGAAAAAGTCCCATAGCGGACTCTCCGCTCCCTCGGCATGAAATAATCGCCCCAGCCGTTCCCGACTTGTTTAATCGCTCAACAAACCTTTCCCCATTCACGCTTTGAAAAACCGCGTTCGCCGCCAAGTCGGCCCAACCCACGAAACCGCATATGCAGCACAACGATGCACGCCTTTCGCCCTAACCCCCGCCCCAGCCAACGGCTTTCACAATCTTGTGTTTAATGGCGCGGAATATTCCGTGCCAGAAGGTAGAGGCGCAGTACTGCGCCCGCCTGCCCTGAGCAACGTCGAAGGGCCCCGCTTGCGGTAGTGGTATACTTTCTTTCGGCAAGATGCAGGCCATATCGCCCGGGAAACCACCCCCGCCGATACCCGCCGATTCAATTATGAGGAAGCTAGACACGGATTTCTTTTCGGGAAGATGGTCTCGCGCCACCGATAGACAAAGGGAGCTACTTACGGTTATTTCTTACTTGGACAATTGCGAATCAGAATTCACCGTTCAAGACGTTGCGGAACACATAGCAAACACCTCGCTGGATAAGCCGTTTAGCGCCAGCCACATCAATCAAATGTTTGTTGCATTATCTGAATGCGGACTGATCTACAAAAACAGGCATGGAAAATACCTGTACGCCGTTCCCATGCTAAGAGACTTCATTCACCGACAGGTTACGCCGAAATGAGTTGTTCCTCGCCGTTTTTGTCTTGCTACGTCTTAAACGACTGCGCCGCTTCCGCCCCGGCCTCAAACGCCGCCCGCATCAGCGTCATCGTTCGGGTATCTACCCTTCCCACCCCGGCTGACCACTGCGCCCAGGCCGCTTCAAGATCGGCGGGGAGGGGTTTCTCGTGCTTGGCAATGATTTGAAAGACGGCGCGGGCAGCAGATTGGTTGGCGTCTAATTTTGGCATAGGCGGGGCGTGTTTTTCGCAAAGATGGCGCGCAATCTCTTTGCCGTTTCTGCGATCAACCTCTGTTAGATGAACGGTTGCGTCATCTCCGCAAATCTCGCATTCGCCCGGATCGTTCTTCTTGGCAGCCATCAACGCATTTTACCACAGGCAGGGGGAAAGCCTAATTCTCAAAGTATACCACTACCCCGCTTGCCGGCCCCCCTGAACCGACGCAGAAATGACCCACTGTAGGGCGCTGCTTCAGCCCGCCTTCGCGCTCGTGTCGCGCTGAAGCCCGACCTACCACTCTTTTGCCTGCCGAGTGAATGCTCGCCGCCTTCGCCTTTCTCCGCATTTTCGTCCTCTGCGCCTCCGTGCCTCGGCGTTCATTCCTCTTCTCCGCG
>JBEKYH010000615.1:0-2602 GCA_049511115.1 Tepidisphaeraceae bacterium
AAGACTCCGTACATTTTCCGCGCCACGGGTAGCGTTCTCAAGTTCGAAGGCTTCCTCAAAGTCTATGAAGAAGGCAAAGACCAGAAGGACGACGAGGACGAAGATCTCAAGCACAAGCTGCCGGTTGTGACGGAAGGCGAGACTCTGAAATTCAAGGAAATTCTGCCTGAGCAGCATTTCACCGAACCGCCGCCGCGCTATAACGAAGCGACACTGGTAAAGAAGTTGGAATCCGACGGTGTGGGCCGGCCTTCGACGTACGCATCCATTCTTTCGACCATTCAAGACCGCGAGTACGTAAAGAAGGAAGGCGGCAAGTTCGTGCCCACTGAGTTGGGTATGGTTGTCACGGATCTTCTGCTTGAAAGCTTTAACGATCTCTTCGATGTGAGCTACACGGCGCGCATGGAAGAGGAACTGGACGAAATCGAAGACGGCAAGTTGGAATGGCGCGTGGCTATGGCCGAGTTCTACGGCCGCTTCGAAAAAGATCTGGAACATGCCGCGCGCCACATGACCGATATCAAGCGCATGGAAAAGCCCACCGACCTGGTGTGCGACAAATGCGGCAAACCGATGGTCATCAAGTGGGGCAAGCACGGCAGCTTCATCGCCTGCACCGGCTATCCCGAGTTTTCCCCCAAGAGCGCCGAGGCCGACTTAGAAAACCTGCAAAAAGAACTTGCCAAAGGGCAGGAGCGCATTCGCAAGTTTACAGACAAACAGCTCGCCAAGATTCAGGCCCGATACCCCGGGCTTGCGGTTAACCCGGGTGAGCGCGGCAGGTTCGTTATCGCCGGCCCCGAGCTTCCGCAACGCGCGTTAGCCGACGTGAAAAAGCTGGAAAAAGACATCGCCGAGCTGCGGCTGAAGGGCCGCAAACGGATTGAGCTCCGTCTGGATAAGATTCGAGCTCGTTATGCTCAGATCGGCGAGTATTACGACATCGCATTGCGCGACGTACACGACAGCGCCGTATTGTCGTGGCAGAGAAAAGAATACTTTTGCACTTACACCCGGGAACTTACCGTGGACCTGCCGGATGTCGACAAAGTGGACTTGGCGGAGCAGGGTGAGGAGGAGTATTGCGAGAATTGCGGCCGGCCGATGGTGCTCAAGAAGGGCCGCTTTGGAACGTTCTATGCGTGTTCCGGATATCCCGACTGCAAAACCACCAAGCAGATCGGCGGAGCCCAAAAGAAACCTGATGTGCAGCTTGATGAAAAGTGTCCGAACTGTGGCAACAACATGGTATTAAAGACCGGACGCTTCGGTGAATTTACCGCCTGCGGCAATTATCCCACCTGCAAGTACGTCAAGCAGAAGACCATCGGCATGAAGTGCCCCGAGTGCAGCCAGGGCGAAGTGATCGAGCGCCGTTCCAAGCGCGGCAAGACCTTCTACGGCTGCAACCGCTGGCCTGATTGCAACTTCGTCACCTGGGCCAAGCCGGTGCAGGAGAAATGCCCCGAGTGCGGCAGTCCATACATGGTTGAGAAGTGGCTGAAGTCCGGCGCCCTGCTGCAATGCCCCAACGCCGACTGCAAACATAAGCAGCCTTTGCTGGTCCCCGAAACCGTAGCGGTGCAATAGCTCCCCACTGGCCCCACGCGGCGGACGGCGGGTCGGTCTGCGAAGTTCGCCGCCGCCCGGGGCCAACTTGGTTTCGCTGTTCTTATCGACTAAGGTGGGATCGAGGCCGCGTTCCTCTCAAACTACGGCTTCCCAAACTGAATCACCGACTCTGCCCCAAACCGCCTGTACTGCGTATATCGGATCGTCATGCGCACTCTCTGCAACCCGCTGCGAAACGGCAAGGTATCGTCGGCTAGAGTGTAAACCGGAAACCAGTGCCGGCCGTCCACCTTCTCCCGCACCGTGGTGAACCGCGGAAACAGATTCTCCGCACGCGTGCTCAGGATCTGCGGCACCGCCTGCCCTTCCACGCGCACGATCGAGTAATCCCGCTTGTCCGCCCAAATCATCCCGTCAAACAACCGTTGCCCCTGCAGAATCTGCCGCGGCCGCACCTGCATCACCCAACAATCCACTCCGTCGATGTTTTCGTCGCCGCGAAACTTGGTCTCGTAGTTCCAAAGCTGATCCTCCGTCATCACGAACGGCTGTATGCCGCGCATGTCCGCGAAGTCTTCGTCGGTCAGCTTCATGCGCTTGAGCGTCAGCAGCGGCTTGCCGATCATATGTTCGGTGCGCTCGTGATCGGGGGAAAGGATCACGTCGCGCTCCTCGCGATACTCGCCCACCGTGCCGCCATGCTCGTTGAGTTCCGCAAAGGCTACCGTCTGCCGGTAATTGTATTCCGCGCGCGCCGCCTGGTTTTCGCTCTCCGCATGCGCGATCCGCCGCGCCAGATTGGGCGGCGCTTCCTGCCCGCGCGCGCCGGCCGCCGCGCACCCCAGTGCTAAAATGAGGCCGATGAAGCCATCGCTCGGCGATTTCCGGGCGGCTCTGCTGGCCGGCTGGATCGCGCTGAGCGCCGCGGGTGTGCTGTATGCTCGCTTGAAAGGCATTCCGGCTTGGGTGGCGGTCCCGGTTCTGGCCGCGTTCCTGATCGAATTCCCATTCTATCTGGTCCCCGGAT
>JBEKYH010000616.1:0-3163 GCA_049511115.1 Tepidisphaeraceae bacterium
TGGCGGTTTCCAGATGTCGATTCCCGAGCTTTCCACCATCACAGGCAACGGCCTGCCCATCAAGATTGTAATCATGAACAATGGCCATCTCGGCATGGTACGCCAATGGCAGGAACTGTTTTATAACAACCGGCTTAGTTCGGTGGAACTGGATTCGTTCCCGGACGTGGAGAAGTTAGCGGGCGCTTACGGCTTTAAGGGCCGTACCATCGATAAGCCTTGGGAATTGGCGTCCGCGCTGGAGGATGCCGTACGCGAGCCGGGTCCGTACCTGCTGAACGTTAAGGTTTCGCCGTACGAGAACGTGTACCCGATGGTGCCGGCGGGCGGGGCAATCAACGAAATGGTGTTGGGACCGCCGCAGCCCGTGGCCGTGCCGGAATAGGATCTTCTATGTTGCAGATCATCGCATTATTAGTCGAGAATAAGCCGGGCGCTCTCATGCGCATCACCGGCTTGCTGAGCCAGCGCGGCTATAACATCGAAAGCCTGACGGTGGCCCGTACGCTCGATCCCGAACTCTCCCGCATGACCATCGCGGTGGATGTGGACGCCACCCTGCGGCAGCAGGTGATCAAGCAGATGAACAAGCTGGTGAACGTGCTGCAAGCCGTGGACCTGACCGAATCGCCCGCGGTACGCCGGGAAATGGTGCTGGTGCGCGTGCGCACGGCGCAAGAAACCCGCACGGCCGTGCTCAAGGAAGCCGAGATCTTTGGCGCGCGCGTGGTGGATTCCTCCGTCGAAGGTTTCGCGCTGGAAGCCACCGGCGATCCGGAAAAGCTGGATGAGTTCATTGATGTGATGCGCAGCTACGGCGAAAGCGAGGCCACACGCTCCGGTGTGGTGGCCGTCTCTCTGGAAGCCAAGAAGCTGAAGTTACAGCCGCCCGTCGAGCGCGTGCTGACCGAATCCCGATAGGTTCATACATGGCAAAACGTTACTACGAAAAAGACTATAACCCCTCCTTGTTGCAGGACCGCACCGTCGCCATCATAGGCTATGGCAGCCAGGGTCACGCGCATGCCCTCAATCTGCGCGATTCCGGCATGAATGTAATAGTCGGGCTTTATCCTGGCAGTAAGTCGCGCGCCAAGGCCGAAGCGGCCGGACTGAAAGTTGCCGATACGGCCGCAGCCGCCCAAGCCGCCGACGTGATTATGATCCTGGTATCCGATCATATTCAGGGCGACTTATATAACAGCGCCATTGCGCCGCATCTGACCGCCGGCAAGACTTTGATGTTCGCTCACGGCTTCAACATCCACTTCGGCCAGATCAAGCCGCCCGCCAACGTGGATGTTTCGATGGTAGCGCCCAAGGCTCCCGGCCATCGCGTTCGCGAACTATTTGTAGAAGGCGTCGGCGTGCCGTCGCTGGTGGCTGTGCATCAGAATGCCTCCGGCCAGGCGCTGGAACGGGCCTTGGCCTATGCCGGCGCGCTGGGCAGCCTGAAAGCCGGCGTCATTGAAACCACTTTCAAGGAAGAGACCGAGAGCGACCTATTCGGCGAGCAGGCCGTGCTCTGCGGCGGCGCGTCTGAATTGATCCGGGCGGGCTTTGAGACGCTGGTGGAAGCCGGATATGCGCCCGAAATCGCCTATTTCGAGTGCCTGCACGAACTGAAGCTGATCGTCGATTTGATTCAGGAAGGCGGCCTCGGCTATATGCGTTACTCGGTCTCGGACACCGCGGAATATGGCGACTACACGCGCGGTCCCCGTATCGTGGACGCGCACGTGCGCGCGGAGATGAAGAAGATTCTTTCCGAAGTGCAATCCGGGGAATTCGCGCGCCAGTGGATCGACGAAAACAAAACCGGGCGGCACAAGTTCCTGGCCTTGCGCGAAGCGGCCAAGAATCAACCCATCGAAAGGGTTGGCGCGGAGCTGCGCGAAATGATGACGTTCCTGAAACGCAAGAAAGAGGCCGGAGTACCGGTAGCATAGTATGAAGATCTTTACCTTCGACACCACCCTTCGCGACGGCACGCAAGGCGAATCCATCTCGTTTTCCGTCGACGACAAGTTACTCATCGCCCAGAAGCTGGATGACTTAGGCATCGATTACATCGAGGGCGGCTGGCCGGGTTCGAACCCGAAGGATAAAGACTTCTTCGCGCGCGCCCAAACCGAGCTAAATCTGAAACACGCCAAGTTGACGGCCTTCGGCGCCACGCGCTTCGCCCGCCACACAGTAGAAGAGGACCGCAGCGTGCAATCGCTAGTGGCCGCCGGCACGCCGGTAGTCTCCATCTTCGGCAAGAGCTGGGATCTGCACACCGCGCGCGCCCTGGGCATTACCGAAGAGGAGAACCTGAAGCTGATCGGCGAAACCGTCGCCTATCTGAAAGCCCACGGCAAGGAAGTGGTCTACGATGCCGAGCATTTCTTCGACGGTTACAATTCGAATCCGGCGTTCGCCCTGCGCACCTTGGAAGCCGCCCAGAATGCGGGCGCCACCGTGCTCTGCCTGTGCGACACCAACGGCGGCACGCTGACCGCGCGCCTGGTGGAGATTGTCGCCGATGTGCGCAAGCGCTTCGACGGCATTGTGGGCATCCACACGCACAACGATTCCGACTTGGCCGTAGCCAATACACTGGCGGCCGTGGAAGCCGGCGCCACGCACGTGCAGGGCTGCATCAACGGCTACGGCGAGCGCTGCGGCAATGCCAATCTCTGTTCCATCATCGCCAACCTGGAGCTGAAGCTGGGCCACACCGCCATAGGGCAGGACAAGCTCATGAGTCTTTCGAATGTGTCGCGCTTCGTGGCGGAGCTGGCCAACCTGCCGCTGCCCAACAATCAGCCGTTCGTGGGTCACAGCGCTTTCGCGCATAAGGGCGGCGTGCACGTCTCCGCGGTTTTGAAAGAATCTTCCACCTACGAGCACGTGGTACCAGAAGCCGTGGGCAATCGCCAGCGGGTGCTGGTCAGCGATCTATCCGGCCGCGGCAACATCTTATATAAGTTAAAGCAGCACGGGCTGGCAGGACGGCTGGACGAAGACGCCCGCCGCGAGTTACTGGAGCGCATCAAGCAGATGGAGTACGAAGGCTACGAACTGGAAGCCGCCGAAGGCACGTTTGAGTTACTGGTGCGCGAAGCGCTCAATCCCGGCACGCATTTCTTCGAAGTGGAAGGTTACGAAGTGACGACTA
>JBEKYH010000617.1:0-3443 GCA_049511115.1 Tepidisphaeraceae bacterium
TGAAAACCCAAACCATTATCTTCGACCCTATCGCCCCGCACCCCGCACCTGTTGATACCGCCGGCCTCCTCACCGACATCGAAGCCACCATCAAGAAACACGTCATCCTCAGCGACCACGCCGCCGCCGCACTCGCCGTCTGGGTCCTCCATACTTGGACCTTTGAACTGCGCGACATCGTCGCCTACGTCGCCATCGAATCCCCCGAAAAACGCTGCGGCAAGACCACCCTCTTGAGCGTCCTCGCCGCCATGACCCACAAGCCCCTCATCGCCTCCAACGTCACCGTCGGCGCCCTCTTCCGCGCCATCGACACCTGCCGTCCCACCCTTTTCATCGACGAAGCCGATACCTTCCTCGCCGGCAACGGCACCATGCGCGGCATCATCAACTCCGGCAACACCTGGCGCACCGCCTACGTCCTCCGCCTCTCCCGCGCCAAACAAAATCAGGTGGGGCGAGAGTCCTCGCGAGCCGTCTCTGAATTACCGCCAGAGCCACCCTCCGACCCCGGCCTCAAAAAATACAGTTGTTGGTGCCCCAAAGTCATCGCCATGATCGGTCAGGTCCCCGACACCATCTCCGACCGCTCCATCGTTGTTTCCATGTCCCGCAAACTCGTCACCGAACCCTGCGCTCCTTTGGCCGAACTCAACACCACCGAAATCAAAGCCAAATGCGCCCGCTTCGCCCTCGATGCCCGGGACGCCATCGCCCAATCCCCAAAAATCCGTGGCGAAGGCCTCAACGACCGCGCCGCCGACACTTTTGATCCCCTCTACGTCATCGCCCGTCTCGCCGGTGAAGGCTGGGAACAAAAACTCCACACCGCCGCGCTCTCCCTCGCTTCCACCGCCCTCGCCAACAACTCCGGCACCGAACTCCTCCTCGACATCCTCTCCATCTTCATGCTTTCCGGCCGTGAAAGAGTCCTCATCCGCGACCTCGCCCTGACGTTGCGCGAAGGCGGTTGTGGCATCAAATCATTCGCCCTAAAATATTCAAACTTCAACGAATATCGGATTTCCCAAATTCTGCGCTCCTATGGCGTCAAGACCATGCCCGTCCGCGACGGAAAAGAAGTGGGCCGGGGATACGCCATCACTCAGTTTGAGGAGGCCATCCGGCGCTATGTCCCCGTGGCCGAGTACCAGGCGCGGGCCGAAGAATGGCATCGCCGCGCACAGCTTCAGGCCGAAGCTTATGCCGAAGCCCAAAAAGAGGCCGCGCTGATTGAGCGGGTCATGGCTGCAGCGCCTAAAGACCGCGTCATGTCCATGCCGGAAACCATCGCCATGGTAAAGAAGTTCCAGGAAGAGACCCCCGACGCCGTTAACGATAATGTAACAAATGTAACACCGTGTAACACGAAATGTAACACCGTAAACCATTCAGAATAAACGATGTAACAAATGTAACACGTTTTCCCGCTTATATATGTTGGATCATCCTCAGACTCTGCGTTGGAGTTCAAGCTTTAGCTTGGTGTTGGTAAAACGCTCTTAAGCCCAATTAAGGTTATTTTAAGGGAATTATATACAATGTCACACTCAACCCAAAACATGCTGAAATTTCACCATTTTTGATTTCGTCACAAAAAAGTTACAATCATTCCGCCCATTGGAACACCATATTAAACCTTGAACCATTCAAAAAGCCAATGACGACGGGCGTTTTATAAGTACCATAGGCTTGTTCATAGGATTGAATATTTCAACGCGATTCCGCTTGCATAGCTTCTGCTATGTGATACTTTGCTTGGATAAGACGTTATGAACGCCGAAATCGAAGCCAAAAAGAACAGTTTGCTTACGGAACTGGACGCGCAAATCTCCAATGAGGAGAAGCAGATTGAAGCCCTTACAAAGAGCAAGGAAAAGAACGAGGCTCTCCGCAAGGCGCTACGGCAGTCGCTTGGTGTGGCAACTTATGATTATGGGTCAAAAGTGAAGGTGATTCAAAACATCATTGACCATTTATCTATTGCCCAATTTACGCAAAACCATATCGAAGAACGACTTAGGCTTGCAGACCCACCAATGGAAATAGACCGCGACAGGATACGGGCAGTCATATGGTCACTCTACAAAAAGCATAAATCGATTCGCCTTGTACGAAAGGGTACAAACCGACAACCAGCGGTATTTGAAAAAATACTGCCTCCCGCCCATGTTCCACGCGTTGTTATAAATCCTCATGCGAATGGCCCAGCCCCTTATGTTGCCGTCAATGGGACTGGTGGTGGTGCGCTCACTGTTGCGCAACTAGAGCAATTTGTTCAGGAAAAGAACCGCCGGATGCATGAAATTACCGCCCATTTTGGCGTAGATGAGGCAACAGTAACGAAACTTTTTCAGCCTGCAAGTCGTGTATTTGAAGCATCGCGCGGCTGGATAAAAATCCATGAATAAATTATCCTTGAAATTTAGCAGGGACGGCGAGAAAGCCAGGATGCTCATTCGCATCTTGAAAGTGTCGCCCACTCACTCGCCGTTCCCTGCGACCGACTTGGTTGCTCCCAGCTAGGGGCTGGATTAGCAATTCGTAGAGGGGTGGTGGGCGGTGCATCGCCTGCCACCCTGCATTTGAGGAATTTAAGCCATCCCAAAGAGGAAATCAAGTTCTCATAAAATAAATCCATTTTATCACTTGACTACACTATTACTTTAGTGTAATCTAGTTCCAGAATGAAAACGCTATTAGATTTTAAGACACTGACCGAGTTCACGGATTATTTCAAGGATGAGGCCGTTTGCGTGGCCCATTTCACTGAATCCCGTTTTCGCGGTGGCGAGTATTGTCCGCATTGCAAGCATGATAAAATCTATAAATGCGCCAATGGAAAACGCTATCATTGCGCTAACTGCAAACAGGATTTTACCATTCGAACCGGCACGGTATTTGGTGAAAGCAAGCTGCCACTTCGTAAATGGTTCATGGCGGTCTATTTGCTTTCGACCACCAGCAAGGGCATTTCCTCGGTTCAACTCGCCAAGCATCTGGGCGTGACTCAAAAGACTGCTTGGTTCATGGCTCACCGCATCCGCGCCGCGGCCACTCAAAGCACAACTCCTCTGAGTGGCCGCTGTGAAGCGGACGAATGCTATGTCGGCGGTCTTGCTCGGAATATGCACAAAGACAAACGGAAAAACATCGGCACAGGCGGCGCGGGTAAGACTCCGATTATTGGTGTCGTGCAACGCGGCGGCGATGTTAAGGCCACCGTGGCCGAGAATCTCAAAAATGAAACCCTTGTGGCCAATGTAGCCGATAAAGTGGAGAAAGGTTCATTCGTTTATACCGACGAGCATTGCGGCTACAGCGGCTTGCATCGCTTGGGCTATTTGCATAATCGCGTCCGGCATAGCAGACTCGAATTTGTTGTAGGCGATGCTCACACAAATACCATCGAGTCGTTTTGGGCTTTGTTTAAGCGCGGTTAT
>JBEKYH010000618.1:0-3027 GCA_049511115.1 Tepidisphaeraceae bacterium
CTCTTTTCGGTTTTCATGGAGTCCTAGCTTCGCATAATTGAATTTTTGGCGACAGGCGGGAGGTTCCAGCCAGTCAAAGCTCTGATTGAGCTGGATTCGCCTGATTTCCATTGGCTCTGGTTTGACTGGCGGATATTTTCCAGCGAACCCTTTAAGATTCCCGCGATCGGCCAAGCGGTCACACTGTCGGGTCCTCATCGTTGGCGCTGCCCCAATCCCGGAGGTGGCTTTCCCGGCCGGGGCCATCGAGGCAATCTCCAAATTTCCGAACATTGGGAATTTGAAAATCACCCCGCGCGATGGGCGGCTTCCAGCATCCATGGTCCTGCCCTCTGTGCCTGGGCACGATTGTTTTCTTTTACCAGGCGGCCCCGCCCGATAAGTGTTCAATACAGGCGCAGACAAAAAAACGAAGCCAATTTGTTGCCGTCAGGTTGCAACCAATTCGCCGCGGCTGATGCCCGCTGAATAATTTTCTTTCTCGCAACTGTGTTTACCCTTTCAATTTGCCGCCATGTCGCACGAATACGTCCTGAAACCGTTCACGCAGGAAATCCGGCTGAACATCGACTATGCGCGCGAACTGAACGAACAGCAATTCGCCGCGGTCACCGCCCTGCCCGGTCCGGCGCTGGTCATTGCGGGCGCCGGTTCCGGCAAGACGCGCACGCTGACGTATCGCGTCGCCTACCTGCTGGAACAGGGCATTCCACCGGAAAGGATTTTGCTGCTGACCTTCACCAACAAGGCTGCGGCCGAAATGATGCGCCGGGTCAGCGATTTGCTCGGGCACGAATTGCGTTCACTCTGGGGCGGCACGTTTCACTCGATCGGCGCGCGCATTTTGCGCACGCACGCGGATGCGTTCGGTTACCGGCGCGATTTCTCGATCCTGGATCGCGATGACGCCAAGGATTTGATCAAGGCCTGCGTTACCGATGCGAAAATAGAGACGAAGGGGACGCATTTCCCCAAACCGGACGTGTTGAACGAGATCTTTTCACTGGCGGCCAACACGCACAAAACGACCGACGAGCTGGTAGACGCGCAGTTCAGCTATTTCTCCCAGTTCGCGCCGCAGATCGCTGAACTGCAACAACAATATATCGCCCGTAAACGCTCGACGAACGGCATGGATTTCGACGACCTGCTCGCCCTGTGGCTGAAACTGCTTCAAGACAACGCTGAGGTGCGAGAAATTTACCAACGCCGGTTTCAATTCATCCTCGTGGACGAGTATCAGGACACCAACAAGCTGCAGAGCGATTTGATTGACCTGCTGGCGGCGCGCCATGGGAATGTCATGGTGGTCGGCGACGATGCGCAGAGCATCTACGCGTGGCGGGGCGCAAACTTTGCGAACATCCTCGAATTTCCCAAACGTTATCCGGGCGCGAAGGTATTCAAGATCGAAACGAACTACCGCAGCACGCCAGAAATCCTGAACGTGGCGAACGCGGCGATAGCCGCGAACGTGCATCAATTTGCCAAGGAACTCGCGCCGGCACGGAAATCCGGCCTGAAACCCGCGCTGGTCGCGTGCGTGGACGCCGGACAACAGTCGGCGTTCGTCGCCCAGCGCGCGCTGGAGTTGCGGGATGAAGGCGTAAGCATGAATCAGATCGCCGTGTTGTATCGCTCGCATTTTCACGCGTTGGAACTGCAACTGGAGCTGACGCGGCAGCAAATCGCGTTTTCCATTACGAGCGGCATCCGATTTTTTGAGCAGGCACACATCAAGGATGCGACGTCCTTCCTGAAATTCACGGCCAATCCGCGCGATGAAATCTCGTTCAAACGGCTCGTGCAACTATTACCCGGCATCGCCGCCAAAAGCGCAGACAATCTGTGGAACCAGCTAAGTTCGTCGTTTGCCGCTCCAGGTTCAGGATTGGAACCGGGTGCGGCCGCCAACACCGCGTCCACCGTTCAACTGGCAGTTGCCCTGCAAAAAATCGCCAAATCCGTCCCCAAAAAGGCCGCTGTGGCCTGGTCGCAATTCGTGGCAACCATTTCCCAATTGGAGGAGCCGTCGACCCGCAAAAGCGCCGCCAGAATGCTGCGGCTGGTGATTGACGCCGGGTACGACGATTATCTCAAGGAGACCTACGACAATTACGAGCGGCGGCTCGACGAATTGCAACAACTCGCGCAATTCGCGTTTCAATTCGGTTCCGTGGAGGAGTTTCTGACGCAATTGGCGCTGCTCACGAACGTGGAGGCCGAGGACGACAAGACGCCGGCGGACGATACTGAAAAGATCCGGCTCTCGACTGTTCACCAAGCCAAGGGCTTGGAGTTCGACGTGGTGTTTGTGATCATGCTCTGCGACGGGCTGTTTCCGTCGGCGCGTTCCGCCGAGAGCGAGGACGGGGAGGAGGAGGAACGTCGGCTCTTTTACGTGGCCATCACGCGCGCCAAGGACGAGCTCTACCTGACTTATCCCTTGATGCGCGGCGGATTCGGGGCTTCGGCGAGTGATAGCTTCCAATCGCCGTCGCGGTTTCTGTCTGAAATTCCGAAGGGGCTGATCAATGAATGGAACCTGCGATGAACGAAGCAAGCATCTTGCTTTTGGTTTAAAGCATGATATTTTGGACTTCAAATTTATGCCGACTAAACTCGAAGCCAAGACGACCGAACTGTGCGAGGCCATCCTCGAACAATTGCAAACCGCGGGCATCCGCAAACGCATTGACACTTTCCTCGCGGACAGCAGCGCGCGCACGCAATACGAAGCGCTGATGAGCAAAGGCCAGGCGTTGCACGAAAAACAGCATCACGGCGAGACGCTGGATGCGTCGGAAATCGCCTCCTTCGAGAGCGAGCGCGAAGCACTGTTGAAGAATCCCGTTGCCACCAGTTTTCTCGATGCGCAAGAAGAGATGCATGAAATTGAAAAATCGGTCAAAAAAACGGTAGCCAAAACGATCGAACTCGGTCGCCTCCCGAAGGCGGAAGATTTGGCCGAAGGCTCCTGCGGCCATGGCTGCGGCTGTCACGATCACTGAGTTTTTCAGCACCAAA
>JBEKYH010000619.1:0-2773 GCA_049511115.1 Tepidisphaeraceae bacterium
CGCCGAAAGAGGAACCGTCACCGGCGTGTTGGCCTGCAACAGCTTCAGCATCGGTAAATCCAGCGCCAGCAACTCGTCGCGTGAATAAGCAACCCCATCCTCGCGCTTCGGCGACTTCCCCTCTGCTGACAGCAATGCCACTACCCGCGCCCGTTCCATCGTGTGCCCTTCATCAACAGTTTTTTTAAAGCTGTCTTCCAGCGTCTTAACCCGCGTGCTTAAGGCTGTCACATTGCCCGCCGTGGCGCTTGCTGCATTGGTTGCCACACGCAGCACCTCTTTGAATTTTTCCAGGACATCTTTTTCCGCTGCTGTTTCCGGCAGGTCTAATGCCGCGGCAAAAAGTGTTAACGGAATAACTTTTACATTTTGTGTTTCAGTATCCGGCGCCTTGGCGGATAAATCCGCACTGAAAAATTCCAGTCCCTCCACCTTGCCGTTCGGCGTCAACGCAACCGAATGCACCAGAGTTACTTCGCCATCGTCATCCTGGATCGCCGGCGAGAGATCCTCAAAATTCCGCGCATGCTGTACTCCCAGCGGTGTCCAGATGATGTCCTCCAAATAAATCCCGTCGCCCGGAACTGCCTCCACCCGCCCATATCCAAAAATTAGCGGCGGTTGCCCCGCCTTGAGCAAGTCCTTGTATGTGTCCGTGCCCGGTACGGAGCAATGGTTGAAGTCAATCGCCACCCGTTCGAAACCATACTTCTTTTGGTTTCCCGGGAGCTCGATTTGCGTCCGCTCACCCGCGCGAAAGTTGCCGTCCGTGGATTTGTTATCGCCCCAGGCAAAGAATTTAAGCCGCCGTGGCAGCAATTCGCCTTGGAGAGCGCCGTTTGATATTTTGAATGTTTTAAGTGTATTTATGTCAATCATAGCCCCCATTTTCTCACACTTCTTCTTCCTGCCATAGTTCGTCACTACCTCTATTTTTCCTCGCCTGAAAAAAATATCACCCAGCAAATTGCCGCGGGCCTCCCTGGATAAACCCCTTGCTTTGAAGCAGATAGAACTTCTGTCAGGTTAATCGATTAAAATCTTACGAGGTAAAACCAGCGCTGGAAAAAGATTCCGAGGTTTTTCTTCCTTCTCCTCACTACCCGATTCCGGCTTTTTGCTTATCGCAAATGTGCCGCCGGCTCTAATCCCAGTTGCACTGCGGTTTGCTCATGGCCGTCTGGTGCCGCCATGTGCACAGCCTTTCGTCCGGCAAATATATCGTCAATCACCCGAAGCATCTTCGGTGGTGTGCACTGCGATTTCAAAATGCGCCGCGTCGCGCTTTCCAGCAACGGTTCGTCCGCGCAATCAATAATCGAATTTGTCGAAAAAATAATGACCGGCACCGTTTTCAGTTTCGGGCTCGACGAAATAAATTTCAGGACCTCCACACCGTCGAACCGGGGCAGCATTAAATCCAGCAAAACCAAATCGGGGACCAGGTTATGCAGCAGTCTCATCGCCTCCAGGCCGTCCTTCGCCCATTGCACACAATGCCCCGCCTTTTCCATGGCTACACGGTAGGCCAGCAATTCCACTTCGCTGTCTTCCACAAAAAAAATCGTCTTTATATGATCCGGCATATTCAAATGTTCCGGCTGATTTGATTCAATTCCCCTAAAAATCAGCAACAAATATGCCATTGCCATTCAAAATTCTCAGTTTTTTCAGCAGAAAATGACCGCACAAAACAATGAATTTTGCCAAGTCGTTGTGACTTAGATACCTCCCATCGCCCGGCCCAAGCCAATGACCAAACAAACCGCCGTAACCAAAATAACCAGCAACAACAAATCAACTCCAAAAATGATGCACGAAGACAAAATCATTGAAAAAATGCGGCGGATTTTCGGCCATTCCCGGTGCCAGCCGCTCAGGTAAAGAACCATAAAAGCCGCCGATACAGGCACAAACGTCCATAACGTAAAAAGCGGCCACACCGCCCACCGCGTGTGAAGCAGCCAAATCAGCGGTCGCGTCGCCAGATAAACAACCGGCAAACACAATAAACACGCAATCCCCGCTATCAAAAACAACGGCGCTTTGCCATTTAATGGCTCATTATCACTCATAGGCTAATGTCTGACCCGACTGCTGCCATGTCTTCTTACCTCATATAGACACCGCACTTGCCAATTTTGTATGTCTAAAAAATATAAGCCTGCCTTATCTTTTTTCAACCGATAATTTCACTTCTTTATTTGTGATCCCAGGTCGAAAATTAAAATATCTGTGTCCCTCCTTTCCTTTCGCGTTTAAATTCTATCTGTAATGACAAACTGTTCAAGGCCATCCATCGCCACTTTGGCGTTCAGCCTGCTCTTGATCTTCTCCAGCGCATTGGCTCCAGGTCTTCCGCCCATTATCGTTCAATCCCCTTCGATACCGGCAACCGATTTGCCTCATGAAATTCCCATGAACAAAGACGCCGGGCGGGGAAACGAATTATTCGTGACCGTCCGCCTCGATAATGGCCAAAAATTGCCCGTCTTGCTCGACACCGGCTCTTCCACCACCGTGATTGACAAGTCTTTGGCCCCCCTGCTGGGCAAACGCCTCAGCACCGGACCTGTCACCATCTTCGGCGTCCAACAAAATGTGGACGGTTACCTGGCCCCGGCGCTCTTCATTGGAAACACTCCGCTTATGATGACTGGTCCCTACATCGCCGTATGCGATTGCACTCAAATGGCCACCAACGCCGCCCGGCCCGTCCTGGGCCTCATCGGCATGGATGTTCTGGGGCACTACTGTATTCAACTCGATTTTG